>WQVW01000044.1 GCA_009785655.1 Oscillospiraceae bacterium
ATAAGCACCGACATCGCACCCGGCCGATTTTGCCGCGTACAGCAAGTACGATGAATCAACTCCGCCGGAAAACGCGACGGCGATGCGCGGATTGTCTGTAAAAAAATCGGTCAACATCTATACCTCTCCCAGAATGTTAATCATTAGAAAATCCTGATCCGACAAGCCTGTCGTATGTAATCAACTTCATGGCTCTGCTGAGACTGCGTATATCGTCCGTCTCCTCCATTTGCAGGCGTATATTATGGAACGGGACACGGGCGTGATAATCTAACAACAGATTCATATACGGTGTTCTGTGAAACCCGGTCATAAACGCGATTGCCGACATCAGATAGTATGTCGAAACGTGGTTGTCAGTGTTCTGCGGGAATATGCCGGGGTGAAGTGTTCTGTTCGCGTAGATCACAAACGGCGTTGAATACATCACCATCCGTGCTTGCTGTGTGTGCAGCGCATCTGACTCTAACAGGCCGGATTGGATGAATGCTGCCAAACTGCCGCCCAGATTTGGCAGATGGTCACCGAAAAACAGCATGACTGTCGGGCGTTCCCGATTATCTATGTAATCCACAAGTGCGCCCAGCATCCTATCCGCGTCGTGCAATCCGTGCGTAAACGTTGTCACGGCGGATAATACTTCCGGATTCAAAGCGTCAGAACTGACTTCTATGCGGATATCAGCGGGATCCATCGGCGGAAACGGCTGGTGATTTTGCATGGTTATCACGAACATGAACATCGGCTCGTCAGATCCATCGAGAAAATATTTCATCGGCGCTAATAGTGACATATCAGTGGCGAATCCACGTATATACTCAAGCCCAAAGCGAGTTAACAGCTCTTCCTCGCCTAAAAATTCATTGAATCCCATCAGCGGATACGCCGTGTTGCGTTGATAAAATCTCTCATTATACGGATGCAGTGCGATGGTTCTGTATCCAAAATCGCGGTAATGCGACACATGCGTTGTCATGTCATGCCTGATAAATCCGTAAGGGATCGAACCGCCGGGGAGATGATCCGTAGTCAAACCGGTCAAAATATCAAATTCAGGCCGCACTGTCCCGCCGTTCAGGGCAGTGGTGTAGATCAAGCCGCTGTAAGCGTTGGGACGTTGTATAATCTCATCGAAATTCGGCAGCGGATTTTGGCTGAATTGCGCGTCTAGCATCCGCACGTCAAAAAAGCTTTCGCTGAGAACTACGATGACATCAAAATACTCCGCTGTTGCGGGTGTGTGGGTGAAGTCACGTAAAAGCGCGTCAATCGTTGCCCGGGAGTATTCGGGCGGACGCTCTATTCTCATGCTCAGCACATTGATGATAAACGCGCCCAAGAATCCGTTGGCTCTGTAATTGGAGCTTTGCAGCGCCGCATCGAATCTGCTCATGTTAAATCTGTTCAATACCGCTTCAGAACGCGGCGGTGTGAAGAACAAAAACACAATAACACAAATTGTCCCGACAGCGGCCGGGATTCTGATTTTCCAGCCGAGCGGCAGTCGGGCGCGAAACAGCCACAACGCAAAAACCCAAAGCACAACAACGGCAACGCCGAGCCAAAAATACCCCGGAACATTGCCGCTGGCAAACGTGATAAGACTATAGGGATTCCGCGCTAAAGCAATATCCCGCGGGAAAAAATTGTCACCGTTGGTCGCGACCTTCATATAATTTATGTACGCAAAAGCGATCGAGAAAAACCCGACAATCCCCGCCGCGATAAAAGCTTTTCGTGCAAACAGTAACGTAACGGCGAATATAACAATTATCGCAATCGCGCCGAATACTGCCGACATGGGGTGCCGTTCTAAAAACGTCTCAACCCTGTGTAAGTCTCCGCCAAAGTTCATGTATTCCATGAGAAAAAGACAAAATAGCGGAAAAAAAGGCAAGCTAACTAATGCAAGAACCTTAAGAGCCTTGACATCCCGGACTTTGTTGAAATATGTCTTCACGTTGGACATTATGCGATTTTTGGACAATGAACCCCTCCGTCAATCGTTGGTTATCTAGTACTTCAGTTTATCTGCAAAGTAATCAACAAGCGTGTCTATCGGGACACGCTCCTGCGACATGGAATCCCGTTCGCGCACAGTGACGCAGCCATCGGTTTCAGAATCAAAATCATACGTCACGCAGAATGGGGTGCCGATTTCGTCTTGCCGGCGGTATCGCTTGCCGATTGAACCCGCATCGTCAAAATCGGCCATCATGTGTTTCCGCAGTGTTGTGTAAACTTCGTCCGCCTGGTCGGAGAGTTTTTTCGACAGCGGCAGCACGGCGCATTTAAACGGAGCCAATGCCGGGTGCAGCCGCAAGACCGTCCGCACATCGTTTTTCTCCGCGTCCACGACTTCTTCGTCATATGCGTCGATCAGAAACGCCAGCAGAACACGGGTGACGCCTAAAGACGGCTCTATAACATACGGCAGATATTTTTCTCCCGTCTCCTGATCGAAATATTCCAGATTTTCGCCCGAATGGGTCTGATGCGCCGTGAGGTCGAAGTCAGTGCGTGACGCGACGCCCCACAGCTCATCCCAGCCAAACGGGAATAGAAATTCAAAATCTGATGTGGCGTTGGAGTAATGTGACAGTTCCTCTTTCTCATGCGGGCGTATCTGCAAACTTTCTGCCCGCAGACCGAGACCGTACAGCCATTCCTGGCAGAAATTGACCCAGTAGTCGAACCACTCCATCTCGGTGCCGGGTTTGCAGAAAAATTCCAGCTCCATTTGCTCAAATTCACGTGTGCGGAAAATAAAGTTGCCGGGCGTAATCTCGTTGCGGAACGCCTTACCGGTCTGTGCCACGCCGAACGGGATTTTTTTCCGCGTCACACGCTGGACGTTTTTGAAGTTTGTAAAAATGCCCTGTGCGGTTTCCGGACGCATATACACCTGTGCGGCGGTATCTTCAATGACGCCAAGGAATGTTTTCAGCATCAGGTTAAACTTACGTATATCGGTAAAATCAACCTTGTCGCAATTTGGGCAGGGGACTTGCTTGTCGTTTATAAACTCAGTCAACGCTTCGGTACTCATCACCCCGGCGTTTATGTTTTCATCAAACGCCTGAATAAGCTTATCGGCGCGATGGCGTGTTTTGCAGCTTTTGCAATCAATCAGCGGATCATTGAACGTGGCGACATGTCCGGATGCCTCCCACACACGGGGGTTCATTAATATATCAGCGTCCAGGCCGACGTTGTACGGACTTTCCCGCACAAACTTCTGCCACCAGGCCTGTTTGATGTTATTCTTGAGTTCGACCCCCAACGGACCGTAATCCCACGAGTTGGCGAGTCCACCGTAAATTTCACTGCCAGCAAACACAAATCCACGCCCCTTGCATAAGGCGACTATCTTGTCCATCGTCTTTTCTCTATTATTCATCATATCTTCTCTCTCCAACAAACGGTAAATTCCATAATTGCATTATTATATATTGAGAGCCGATGACTTGTCAATCATATCATTAGTCCGCGTGTGAGAAAAGTATTTGTAAGGGTGGGGAATGGTGTATGATCGTGCAGGGGACGCCCTTCTTAGGGTCTCGGCCGTGCTTCGTCCAAAAAAACTACAGGGCATAAATCTGCCCTGTAGTTTTGAGTCGGCTGTTCAAAATTTTGATTGTTACGATCTGCGGGATCAACTTTCGCCGCATGGTTTATTTTACATAAAAGCAGATGTCAATAATGACATTACCCTTCGCATCCGGCTCCGTGAAACGCGGGCAGACATAACGCTCAAAACACCAGTCGGTCACGATCTCAAAACCTTCTTTTTGAAGTCTTTCCGCGCATTTGCCTTCCAGCATAAATACATCTGCTTCTTTTCCATAAATCCAGCAGACGCCCAATTCGCTCTTTGGAAAATCAACGTACGCAAACCCGTCGGGGACAGGGGTTTCTTCTGGCGTAAAGACGCCGATCCAGTATTCAAAATTACCATTTTCTTCACGCATTAAGCCTATGGCTGCATTGCCATCTTCATAGGTATCCGTGAGATTTCCGTTGGCCTGTTCCTCGATTAAATCAAACCAACCGTTGGCGTGCCACTCATCCCATTTTGCGCCGAAATGCCCGTCTACACGGTCATTATTCGTATATTTCTTACCGATAAATCGCATCGCCCCAACGCTTTGCCGATATGTGTTAACGATCAGTGCCATGGTTGGTTCACCTCTTTTAATCTTTAGTGATGTTAATTATAGTGCATTTGGTTTGCTATGTCAAATTTTGCCTGCAGAATTTTTGCATTTTCAACGGATGACGGCGCACTGCGTGAGTACTCACTCTTCAAAACATTTGCGCAGTTTTCCCAGTGCTTTTTTTTCAATGCGGGAGACATATGAGCGGCTTATGTCGCATATTTCGGCCACTTCGCGTTGGGTCAGCGGTTTTTCGTTATTCAGGCCGTATCGCATGAAAATGATCTCGGCCTCGCGTTTTGTCAGTGCTTCGGACAGATATTGTTTCAGGCGGACTTTTGTCTCGTGGGCACTTAAATTTTCAAACATATCGTCAGGAGAGCTGATGATATCCATCAGGGATAGAGAGTTACCCTCTCTGTCCGTGTCAATTGAGTCGGATAAAGACAAGTCACCTGCTGTTTTTTTCAAACTACGAAAATGCATCAAAATCTCATTTTCTATACACCTGCTGGCATATGTCGCAAGCCGTACTTTTTTTTCGGGTTTGTATGTCGATATGCCTTTGATAAGTCCGATTGTGCCGATTGAGATCAAATCATCCTGATCGTGATTTTGTGTGTAATATTTTTTTATTATATGGGCGACAAGGCGCAAATTACGTTCAATCAGAATATTTCTAGCCTCCATGTCGCCTTGTATGTACAGCTGAATATAATGCTCTTCTTCATCTTTTGATAATGGCTTTGGGAAAGAACCGGTGCTATCGGACAGCCGCAGTAATAGATACGGACTTGATAACAACAGAGCCAGCGCGGCTTCAAGCATAAATTTATACCACCTTACTGTGTACTATTAGCGTTAGCTCTATTACTCTATTCAGCCGGGAGATGTCCTTATACAATAGTAAGGCCTGGCAGAAATATTTTTCCGTCAGGCTTGTTGGCGGCTATGAGTTATGATGCAAAATCGCAGGGCATGAAGTACTACACACCTAAGTAGATGTAAGAAAAAACACTAATAATGATGGGGCTGCACACGTTGGGAAAATCACGGAATAATGAGTAAAACGGACACTTGTGAGGTGTCCGTTTTGCAAACTGAGAATAAGTTTATTGTCCGTATGTCAGTAAAATAGAATCAATAGCCTTTGTAATGCCTCTGATATGTGATTCCTCAATCGTAAGTGGCGGATAAAATCTCAACAGGTTTACAGCAGGAGTAACAGTAACTCCTACGATGTAGCCCATATCAAACAGCTCTTGATGAATCTTTTCTAAAGGCAAATTATCATTGCGCCAAAATTCCATGACATACATTAAGCCTATGCCACGAACTTCTTTGATACACTTGTGCTTTTCAAGTAATGATTTCAGTTCATTTTCAAGAATAAGCCCCATTTGCGCTGAACGCTCTATATAACCGTTGCTCTTAATAACATCTATGACTTCATTTACCACAGCGCACCCCAAAGGGTCATCTTGATGTGATTGAGCATATCTAAAATCAGATTTTTCTGCTTTATCGGCAATGGATTTTGTTAATGCAATAACACTCACAGGGTGGCCGTTTCCGATTCCCTTACCGAAAGAAACAATATCCGGGCTCATATCGTAATGTTCAAAGCCAAACCATTTTCCTGTTCTTCCTGTGCCGGTTGTAACTTCATCTACAACTATTATGCCAGCAAATTCTTTTATCTTTTGCTCTATGGCCTTAATTAACGCTTTGGGCGGCAGATTAACTGTTCCAGAAGCATTGCCAGGCTCGAAAATAAAAGCTCCTATTTTATCAAAAGGTACATTTTTCAAAAATTCATCTGGATTCCCATTATAAGCAGACAAATCAAGGGGAAACCACTCTTCTTTGTTTCGGGTTGATGATATGCCGTAAGACGATAGGAAAAAGTTATTTATGTAAACAAAATAAGGTTTATCCATAATTCTCTTTGCTAATTGCACCCCAAATTCAACGGCTTCACTACCCGAACTAAGAAAAACACATTTTCCGTCTGTGAAGTCAAGAATTTCAAGCACTTTTGCTGCCGCTTCGTCAACTATTTTTGAAGTGTATCTATATCCAACATGAGCAAGCGTATTCAATTGGTTAATTATTGCATTGTTTATCCGCGAGTTATTGTGTCCAAGCGAAAGACACCACACGCCTGCCTCAAAATCGACATATCTTTTGCCGTTTTCATCAACAACATAACAATTATCACTTGAAACGATATTAGGATTTAACATTTTGTAGTTACAACTTAATGTATTCATGTTTCGCTCCTTTTGCTGAAAACATCGCTAGATAGCACAGGTGCAAATATAACGATGTTTTGTCTTTAGTCCCGCGGCAGAGCCCACTTTGTTTATCCCGACTGCGAATTACCATCCCTGCGCCTGCGAGGCGGGGATTTTTTCTGTCCATCCACAGGTTTCGGCGCGGGCTTCGCCTGTGGCTTGCCGCCCTGCTGTTTTGGCCGGGATTGCGGATTCCGCCTCGGCTGATTGCCTGTACGTTCACGCGTGGGACTCGCCTTTGCCGGGGCCGGTTTCGGCGGCGGCGGCGACGGAGTGAAGCCCGCTTCTTCCAATCTGCCTTCGGCTTTCGCGGCTATATACTCAGCCCGGCGTCCCTTGCCGCCGAGGACGTTCAGCTCATCGAACGTGAATGTTTTAAGCGTGGCATCCACACCGTCTTCCAGCCGGACTTTGGCGTTTTGCCGCAGTAAGTTCACATTGATTACAGAGCCTTTGCCGGACGGCGTATCCACAAACGCATCTATCTTCGGTGCTTTTTTTACCAGATCTTCATACGCCGGCTCTTCGTATTTCAGACAGCACATCAGTCGTCCGCAAGAGCCGGATATTTTTGTTGGATTCAACGACAGGCCTTGTGTTTTTGCCATTTTTATTGATACCGGGTGAAATTCTTTCAAAAACTGGGAACAGCAAAACTGCTTTCCGCACACACCAAGGCCGCCTAAAATCTTTGCCTCGTCTCGTACACCAATCTGGCGCAGCTCTATCCTTGTTTTGAATATGGACGCTAAGTCTTTGACAAGTTCCCTAAAATCCACACGCCCCTCTGACGTGAAGAAAAACAAGATTTTATTACCTTCAAACCCATATTCTACATCCACCAGTTTCATGTCCAAGCCGAAGTGCGCTATACGTTGCTGGCAATGCTCAAACGCTTCTTTTTCTTTTTCGCGGCAGATTTTCGCAATCTCTCTGTCGGCATCATTCGCGATACGCACAAGCGGGCGCAACGGCTTTACCACCGCGGATTCCGGCACCGTGTGATTGGGCTTCGCGCACCAGCCGTATTCCGGACCTTTGGCAGTATCAACGATAACATCCATGTCTTTTTCCACAGCCTGTCCGCGGGGATCAAAATAATACACTTTGCCTCTGTCATTAAAACGGACACTTATCACTTCTATCAAGAATGTATTCTCCATTTCCTAGTCATTATCCGACAGTTCTATATCAATTCCGCACAAATAAGGCCTGCGATGTGACCTGTGCCGACGTTGAAATCACAAAACTCTTCAGCACGAGCCAGCACCCGTTCCGCCCGTGAATAACGCGCCTGTGCGGACAAATCAGGATTCCGCAGTGCAGCGGCTGCGCGAGACCTTGCGTATGTGAGAAATTCGGCGAACGCTTCTTTGGTTAACTCTTTTTCAAGTTTGAACATGATCTGGACAAGCGCGATGTCTGAACCCTCCAGCGCTTCAAAAAAATCGTCCGCCATCGCTTCCGCCTCTGAATTCTCAGCCTCATTGAACTCCGGCACTGAACGCAGTGTTACGCAGCGGGAGCGCACTGTTGGCAGCAACGCCTGAGGGCTGTCTGTCTTCAGGATAAGCACCGCGTGAGGGGGCGGATCCTCCAACACTTTCAGCAACGCATTTTGCGCGGAAGTATTCATGGTATCCGCGGGGGAGATAATATACACTTTACGCGCCGCTTCGTTCGGCATGATATATGCGTCCCGCCGTGCCTCGCGCACTTGACCGACGGTAATCTCCCGCCCTGTTGGTGCAACTTCTGCAATATCCGGATGAATCCTGCGTGAAACTTTGCCGCAATGCGGGCATGTTCCGCACGGTTTGTTGTCCAGTGAATCGCACACCGCCGCCATGGCGATCTGATCTGCCTGCGCACCAGCGGCAATGTACGCGTGGGATAGCTTGTTAATGTTCATATGACTATTGTACTCGCATTTGTAGGTTCGCGTCAATACAAATATTGCATTGAGGGTGTGACGTTAGATTTATACTTGTAAGCTAAGTGGATTAATAGTATAATGTATTATGCCAAGTTGTAAACAATCCTATGACAAATGGAGGATCGAATTATGAATCTTGAAGCCGAATATTATTTCAATCACCCTGACAAAATTCCGCTCGCTAATCTTTTCCCAGACACGGGCGGCGCGGCGTTGGAGATTTTGAAGAAGCTGAAACCGGCGCTGGACGGTTTTCTTGATGGTGCCACCGTCAATTCAGGCATTATAAAAGGCGGCGCGCCCCATCTGTATGGATATTATCATATCGGGGAAGATACCGTTATTTACAACGATGTGACGATCATAGGCCCTGTGTTCATCGGCCGTGGGTGCGAGATTATGCCGGGGGCGGTGATCAGACCGTATTCCGTGATCGGCGACGGCTGCTCTATCGGCCACGGCAGTGAGATCAAGCGCAGCGTGCTGTTTGCGGGGGCGAAAGTCGCAAGCCTTGCATTTGTCGGTGACAGTGTGCTGGGCAAATCCGCCAGAATCGGCTCCGGCGCGATTACGGCGAACAGGCGGTTCGATCAGAAAGATATCGCGATAAAGCAGCCCGGCGGCGCATACGAAGTCGGTGACTCCTACTGCGGATTGATCCTGGGCGACTCTTCCAGACTCGGTGCGAACTGCGTGACTCAGCCGGGTACGCACATCGGGCCGTATACGTGGATTTACCCGATGACGACTGTACGCGGATTCATCCCACGGCAGAAAAGGGTGTACCATCCACAGAGCATTGTAATGGACGAGAACGAAATAGTTGAGCTTTCGTAGGCGAGGGGAAACTTTAAGGGCGCACATTGTGCGCCCTTTGTTTGTATGATTTATTAACTTACGTGACGGCAACCAGAATTTCCGCAGACGCTGCTGCTTGGACAGGATGGCTGGGTGGCACTTTTGATATAGGCCGGAGCCGCGTTGTAGATTGTTTCAAGTGCTGTAGACCCGCAATCCGGGC
>WQVW01000045.1 GCA_009785655.1 Oscillospiraceae bacterium
ACTGCGGTCGGCACCCTCTTTACTAAAGAGGGCTGGGGACGGGAGATGGGGCGGCCAAAAGAAAACCCTCGTCTTTGCCCTCTTTAGTAAAAAGAGTGGCTCCGCTCCAGCCGGGTGTTTTGCTCCTACAGATCATGCCTCATACAAAGTCTCCTTGCGAAGTGGGGCTGTCCCCGGCAAAATTTGACTTGACGGCGGCGCAATGATATAATGACAAGGTTTTTAAACTGCACGGGAGAAATATATAATGTGGCTTTCCGACAATTGGACTGATTACGAGTTGATAGATTGCTCCGCCGGGGAACGGTTGGAGCGTTGGGGGCGTTATACGCTGATCCGTCCCGACCCGCAAGCCATATGGCAAACCGCGAAAACACATCCCAGCTGGTCGATGGCGGACGCGCGGTACGAACGCTCCAGCAAAGGCGGCGGCCGGTGGATTTCCGGCAACTTGCCCGGCAAATGGGACATATCTTACGGTGATTTAACATTCAATTTGAGCCTGATGAACTTCAAGCATACCGGGTTGTTCCCGGAACAGGCGGTAAATTGGGAATATATCGCAGAGAAAATCCGCGGTGCAAATCGTGAGATAAACGTGCTGAATCTCTTCGCGTATACCGGCGGTGCGACACTCGCAGCGGCACAGGCCGGGGCAAAAGTGTGTCACGTAGACGCCTCCCGCGGGATGGTTGCCAGGGCGAGAGACAACGCCCAGTCATCCGGCCTGGAAGACGCACCAATCCGCTGGATTGTGGACGACTGCGCAAAATTCATAGAGCGCGAGATTCGGCGAGGACGCAAATATGACGCATTGATTATGGATCCCCCATCATACGGCAGGGGTCCTTCCGGCGAGATTTGGAAGTTAGAGGATGACCTTTACGGGTTTGTGAATCTGTGCAAAGGCATCCTGTCAGATAACCCACTGTTTGTGCTGATAAACTCATATACCACGGGACTTTCCCCGATGACGCTCACGTATATCACACGGGCGCTGCTGGGCGGACAGGCCGAGAGTCAAGAGCTTGGATTGCCGGTCACACAAAGCGGATTAATACTGCCCTGCGGTGCATCATGCCGCTGGGAGCCGCAGGCATAGCTTGCCCTGGCACCATTACGCAAGAGGTCTTTAAACATGGAAAATCATGCAAATATCATCAAAACTGAACATCTCGTATTCTCATACGACCAGGCGGACGGCGCCTTGCCAAAAACGGTGCTGCGCGGGGTTGATCTGGAGATTGAAAAGGGCACATTTGTGGCGATATTGGGTCACAACGGCTCCGGTAAATCGACGTTGGCTCGGCATTTTAACGCAGTACTGCTCCCCTCCGGCGGGAGGGTACTGATCGCCGGAGACGACACAGCCGATGAAAGTCTGGTCATAGAAATCCGCCGCCGGGTGGGCATGGTGTTCCAGAACCCGGACAACCAGATCGTCGCCAGCGTCGTGGAAGAAGACGTTGCCTTCGCGCCGGAGAACCTGGGATTCCCGCCGGAAGAGATTCGCAATCGCGTGGACGAAGCACTGAAGACGGTCGGCATGTACGAATATCGCTTGCACGCGCCGCACTTGCTCTCAGGCGGGCAAAAGCAGCGGATCGCGATCGCCGGTGTCTTGGCCATGCACCCGGAATGTATCGTGTTCGACGAACCAACAGCGATGCTGGATCCAAGAGGGCGCGAGAGTATCGTAAAAATCATCCGTGATTTGCGCGATAATCATGGCGTGACAGTCGTACTGATTACGCACCATATGGAAGAGACGATAGACGCCGACAGAATCATCGTCATGTCAGACGGCGAGATCATCATGGACGGTTCGCCGAAGGAAGTCTTTGTCGATATAGACACATTGCGCAAAACAGGGCTGGACGGCCCGGAAACAGTCACGCTTCTGCACGACCTAAAAGCAGACGGGTTCAACTTGCCGCTGGACGCATTGACTATAGACGAATGTGCCGAGGCAATCTATGCGTCTTTGCGTGAACAACGTTCAGAAAAGGAAGAGTAACCTTGCCTTTATTACAAACCGAAAAACTGACCCACACATACAGCCCCGGCACGCCGTTTGAGCGTGTCGCGATTGCTGATATAGATTTCACCGCCGACAAGGGCGAGTGCCTGGGGATTATCGGGCACACAGGGTCGGGTAAATCCACGTTTATACAACACTTGAACGGATTATTAAAACCCACATCCGGGCATGTGTATTATGACGGGAAAGATATACATCAGACAAAGGATTTAAAAGTGCGCTTCAAGGTCGGCCTTGTGTTCCAGTATCCGGAGTATCAGCTGTTTGAGTCTACTGTATTTGACGACATCGCCTTCGGGCCGAAGAACATGGGACTATCAGAATCTGAAGTAAAAGAGCGGGTACATGAAGCGGCTGGATTCTCCAGGCTTAGTGAGGAATTTCTGCAAAAGTCTCCGTTTGAGCTTTCCGGCGGACAGAAACGCCGCGCCGCCATCGCCGGAGTGATTGCCATGATGCCGGAGGTGCTGATTCTGGACGAACCGGCAGCAGGATTAGATCCCGGTGGGCGGGCGGAGATTATAGAAAACATATTGGCGTATAAAGAGGCTGTCAACGCTACCTTGATCATGGTAACACACAGTATGGAGGATATTGCAAACACGGTTGATCGGGTGATCCTGTTTGATGACGGCGTCATCGCGATGGACGGCGCACCGAAAGACGTGTTTTCGCAAGGCGAGAGACTGACGGCAATGGGACTCGCCGCACCGAAAGCGGCGATGGTCGCCGGCCGCCTGCGGGCATTGGGAATCCCGCTCGGCAATGATATCTACACCATGCCTCAGCTGAGAGCCGCACTGAATGCGTTGAAAAATTGAATTATCGCACCCCCATGTAGGGACGAACATTGTTCGCCCCTACATGGGAATTGCAAACATGATATAGGAGCAAATCTGATGCTTAAAAACATAACCCTGGGGCAATATTTTCCGGGTGACACGATTGTCCACAGGCTGGATCCGCGTGTCAAACTTGTTTTGACCATTGTATATATCGCAGCATTGTTCTCTGCGCAGGGCATTTGGGGATATGTGCTGATGTTCGCTGTGCTTGTCACATGCTTTGCGCTGTCAAGGATCCCAGTAAAGACAGTGCTGCGCGGGGTGCGGCCTATTTTGATTATCATCATTTTCACGGCTGTTTTGAATATATTCTTTACCGATGGGGAAACGGTACTCTTCCAAGCCTGGCGGATCACCATCACGCAAGAGGGGCTGTACGCCGCTGCGTTTATGGTGACGCGTCTGTTTATGCTGATCACCGGCACATTTCTGCTGACATACACCACCTCGCCAATCGCGCTGACCGACGGGCTGGAGCTTTTGTTGAATCCGTTGAAAAAAATCCGCTTGCCGATCCATGAGCTGGCAATGATGATGAGCATTGCACTTAGATTCATCCCAACGCTGATTGAGGAAACCGGCAAGATCATGCAGGCGCAAAAAGCCAGGGGTGCTGACTTTGAATCGGGTGGCTTGATCAAACGCGCACGTGCCGTGCTGCCGTTGATTATTCCGCTGTTCATCAGTGCGTTCAGAAGGGCGGACGAACTCGCCATCGCGATGGAAAGCCGCTGTTATCACGGCGGAGAGGGTCGCACCAGAATGAAGGTTTTGAAAACACAGGCCAGAGACTATATGGCGCTCTTCGGCGGGGCGGCTGTGCTCGCCGCTGTGATCATACTTAGGCGGCTGGCACTGTGAATAATATCGCGATACGCCTGATGTATGACGGAACGCAGTATCACGGCTGGCAGATGCAAAAAGAGATGCAAACCGTTCAAGGCACATTGGAAGAGGCGCTGTCCCGCGTTTGCGGACACAATGTAAAAGTATCCGGCTGCGGCAGAACGGACGCAGGCGTTCACGCGGAAACATACTGTGCAAACTTTAAAACGCAATCCCGCATTCCGCCGGATCGCTTGCCGTTGGCGGTGAATTCACTGTTGCCACCGGACATTGCCGTCCAAAGCGCTGTGATTGCCCCGGACGGGTTTGACGCAAACTTGTCGTGTATCAAGAAAGAATACACATACAGAATCTTCAATGCCAAGATACGCAACCCGTTCTATTCCAAACGGACGCATTTCTACCCGAAGGCGCTCGATATCCCGGCGATGAAAAAAGCGGCCGCGCATTTCGTCGGTACACATGACTTCGCGGCGGTGAGATCGGTCGGTACAGAGACGAAGACAACTGTCCGGACGGTGCATTGGTATGAAGTTGAATCAATCGGCGGCATGGTAGAACTCCGCGCCTGCGCCAACGGGTTTTTATATAACATGGCAAGGGCCATGGCTGGCACACTGCTCTATGTGTCAGAGGGTAAAATAACCCCTGATGATCTGCCGAATTTGCTTGAACTCCGGGATCGCAGCCTCACCGGACCCACCGTCCCACCACATGGACTGTATCTGACCAGAATATGGTACGCAGGGCAAGTGGGTGAAATGATGGGCAGTCTATAAAAGAATTGTCATTAACCACAAAACATGATATAATGATTGTTACGCAATCATTATATGAAAGATTTGAATCGTTTCGCTCCCGGCTTTTCACCTCGTGCGGGTAAGCCGCACGAGAAGCTTCTGCGCCGAAACCGCGAAACATGATATAATGGCCGCTGAAGCTTAGGAGGTCAGCAGATATGTCTACGTCGGTATATTCAGAGAGAAAGAAGAAAAAGCGCGGAGTAATCAGTGTGGTGCTTATTCTGGTATTCTTGGCAATCACCGCGTATATTATCATATCCATTGCTTCCGGGTCGGACTCCTTAGGCTTTACAAATTTGTTTTCGCCGCAGTCTGTTTCGTTGCAAGACGGCGAGTATAACTTTAACGTCGGCCGGAACAGGGTTTTTGCCGATTTAAGCGGCAGTCTGGCCGCCGCCGGTACACTGGGGATTCAAGTGTTAGACGCGTCCAGCGATGAAGCGTTAAGGGAATCTTTCAGAATGGAAAATCCGGCAATATCCGCTCAAAATGGCAGAGCCGTGGCATACGACATCGGCGGGACTGACATCCGCGTATTCACCGGCACTGAAATCGTATCGTCAATTGAGGCGAACGGCCGAATTGTCTCAGCCACAATTAACCCCAATGGATGGATTGCCGTTGCCACACAGGTCGATGGCGGATACCGCGGCGTCGTCACGGTATATAACGACAGAGGGCGCGACGTATTCAGGGTCTTCCTGGTGGAGGAGGGGCATGTCCTGACGGCCGTACTGTCATCCGATAACAGGACGCTGAGTATTTTGACGCTAAGGGAAACCGGCAGCGTCATATCGCGCTGGGAGACAGGCAGGGCAAGTGAAGCCCCGCAGAGTTACGTAGAGTTACCGGATGAGTTGGTGATAGATATCAGCCATCTGCCAAATGGCAGTCTGTTGGCTGTTTCAACCGAATCACTGCACATCATTGACAGAAACAGTTCCAGCCGTGAGATTTTCAATTTCTCAGGCAGACGGCTTGGCAGATACGCAAAAGACGGCGGTCATATCACGCTGCATCTGCTGGATTACGGTGTTGGCAACAGCGGGCAGCTTATCACGTTGCGTGAGAATGGGTCTGTGATTGGCGAACTTGAAACCAATCGTGAAATTCTCTCTATGTCAGCAAACGATGGATATCTCGCCGTGCTGTGGAACGACGGCCTGATGTTCTACAATAGCCAGTTTAATGAATTCCCGGCGGCGGAAAACGCTTTTTCAATAGCGGGAATAAACAGAGTGATTGCTATAAATGGCGCAGCCTTAGCCGCCGGGGACTATTCAGCCGTTGTGCTGTCTCGCGGATAGTCATGACGTCTCTCGGTCACGGCCCATCTGCGCATGGATCGATTTTAATCAGTGCATCATGTTTGCACCGATTAGGAGGTTAGTGGGATATGAATATAATCATAGACATCGCGCTTGTCGCGATTATCGCATTCTGCGTCTGGCGCGGATATAAAAGCGGACTGATTCGCAGTGTTTTCGGGGTTGTCATGTTAATCGTTGCGATTATTGGCGCGAATCTTGTCGCAACAGCATACTCAGATGAGTTTACGGGAATGTTAAACCCGTTCGTCGGCGGAGTTGTCGATACTGCCCTGGCCGATATGCTGGAAGAAAGCGTGGCCGCTTCCACGGCGAGCGGAACAGCCTATCCAGCAATGCAGGTAGTGGAAGAGGGCGCGCACGGCACAGCAATCGCCGCATTCCGGCGAATTGGCCTGTTAGGTGCAGCCGCCGAAAACGTCGCGGAGCGCACAACGGAGGGCGGTTTCACTGGATTTCTTTCAGATGTAATGACCGACAGATTGTCCTCTTCGCTGGCGTTTATTGTCGTATTCGCCATTGCTTTTATACTGATTGCAATCATATTTTCAGTGATAGGAAATTTGCTCAATTTCACGTTTTCATTACCGGGGCTGCGATTGTTAGACCGTATATCCGGCGCCGTTTTGGGATTAGCCAAAGGGCTTTTGATTACTTTCACCATCGCTGTTATCGTCAGATACATCGGTCTCTTTGCGCCCGAAATTGTTGAGGAGACTTTTTTGCTGAAT
Organism: Oscillospiraceae bacterium; assembly: GCA_009785655.1. Classification (GTDB taxonomy): domain Bacteria; phylum Bacillota; class Clostridia; order Oscillospirales; family Oscillospiraceae; genus WRMH01. Next base: position 6,595 of record WQVW01000045.1, read on the forward strand.
TACATGATCAATGAAAATCCGATAGCGCGGGCACTTGGGGTTTAAGCTTTCGCTCCACCAGGTTCCCGCAAAACATCATATATTACACAAAGAGAGGTGACGCGCTTGAGGTCGGTTCCGAATATAATATCGGCATTCCGCATTTGTTTAGTTCCGGTGTTTATACTGACCTATTTTGGCGGCACACGAGATACAAAAACATATGCGGCGTTGGTTTACGCTATCGCTACCCTCAGTGATTTTTTGGACGGCTTTCTGGCGCGGAAATTCAGTGCCGTGTCTAACATCGGCAAAGTGCTGGATCCGCTGGGCGATAAGCTGATGACGGTCGCCGTGATGGCAAGCATTACGATAGACAGGCTGATCCCTGTCTGGGCTGTGCTTATAGTGGTCGGTAAAGAGTTGCTGATGGCTGTGGGCGGATTTGTGGTGCATAAAATGGCTGGTGCTGAAATTCCACCGTCTAACATCATAGGCAAAACATCTACCGTGGTATTCTTTCTCGTATGCATGACGCTGATGCTGTTCAGAGATATTCCGCATAATATTGCCACATTGCTCATTTCCGCGGCAATCGGCTTGACATTTTTCGCGCTGTTCAGCTATCTGGGCACATTCATCTCAGTGATGAAAAACAGAGATAAAGATTAAATCGTTTCGCTGCCGTGCAGAAGCGCACTGTGCGCGATCACGGACGGCCGCAAAACATGAAATAAATAATTTTAGGCCCACGGGGCAAAGGCGAGGTAATTCTAAAATGCAACCAACAATTTGTACTAAATGTAAAAAAAACGCAGCGGTGATTTTCATTACGAAAATTGAGAACGGATTGTCAACAAACGAGGGGATCTGTCTAAAGTGCGCCAGAGAACTGAACATAAAGCCTGTGGAGGATATCATCAAAAGAATGGGGCTGACTGATGAAGATCTGGATAGCCTGACCGATGAGATGATGGAAGCCATGGGCGGACTTGAGGGGCTGGTTGAGCAAGAGGACAACACGGAAGACGGCAAAACAGCCACTTTCCCATTCCTAAACAGACTCTTCGGCGGCCCGGGAGACCTCCCGCCGTCTCCACCGTCACGGGACTTTTCAAGACCAGGCCGCGAACCGAAAGATAAAGAGCATTCCGGCGGCAAAAAGCGCAAATATTTGGAGAGTTATTGTATATCACTGACACGCCGGGCGCAGGAAGGCAAGCTGGACAAAATCGTCGGGCGCGAGGTGGAGACCGAGCGCGTTGTGCAGATCTTGAACCGCAGGCAGAAAAACAATCCCTGCTTAATCGGTGAACCCGGCGTCGGAAAAACGGCGATTGCGGAAGGGTTGTCTCAGCGCATATATCAAGGGAATGTGCCTTATAAGCTGCGCGATAAAGAGGTTTTTCTGCTGGATTTAACAGCACTTGTCGCCGGCACACAGTTCCGGGGGCAGTTTGAAAGCAGAATGAAAGGCCTGGTGGAAGAAATCAAAAGCCACGGCAACGTGATTTTAGTGATCGATGAAGTCCACAATCTGGTCGGCGCGGGAGATGCCGAAGGCTCCATGAACGCCGCGAACATACTCAAACCCGCCCTGTCAAGGGGTGAGATTCAGGTAATCGGCGCGACTACTTTTACCGAGTACAGAAAACATATCGAAAAAGATTCCGCGTTAGAGCGGCGGTTTCAACCCGTCATCGTGTCTGAACCATCGATTGCTGAGTCGATTGATATCATCAAAGGCATCAAGCACTACTACGAAGAATTCCACGGCGTTTCCATATCGGACGAAATGGCAAAACAGGCCGTAATATTGTCAGAGCGGTATATCACAGACCGATTCCTGCCCGACAAAGCAATTGACCTGATTGACGAGGCGTGCTCTGACATGAATCTGAAAAGCGAATTGATCGCCCGGAAAGAGGCGATTACCAAAGACCGTGCCAACCTGTCGAAAGAGCGGGAAATGATTCTCGCCACCCCGAACGGCAGTGACTATGAACGGCTTGCTGAAATCCGCAGCTTGGAACTGCGCCTATCAAACGAGTTTGATGACCTGATGAAAGATGGTCCGCCGGCACTTACACTAGACAATCTGGCGCGCGTGATTGAGCTGTGGACGAAAATTCCAGCAAGCTCAATCCGTGAGGATGAATATAAAAGACTCAGTGAGCTCGACTCCCGGCTGAAAGCGCACATTATAGGACAGGACGAGGCCGTTGAAAATGTGTGTGCGGCAATCCGGCGCAACCGCGTCGGTATTTCGGTTAAGCATAAACCGGTGTCGTTTATCTTTATCGGCTCCACCGGCGTGGGCAAGACAGAGCTTGTCAAACGACTGGCGGCGGATCTGTTTGACTCCCCCGAGGCTTTGATACGCCTCGATATGTCGGAGTTCATGGAAAAGCACACGGTGTCGCGCATCATCGGCTCACCGCCGGGATACGTGGGGTACGATGAGGCAGGACAGTTGACCGAGAAAGTCCGCCGCAAGCCGTACAGTGTCGTGCTGTTCGACGAAATTGAAAAAGCGCACCCGGATGTGATGAATATTCTGCTGCAAATCTTGGACGATGGGCGGATCACGGACGCCCACGGCCGGGCGGTGAATTTTGAAAATACGATTATTATCATGACGACAAACGCCGGCAGTGATAAGAAAGACGGCACCGTCGGCTTCAACCGCACACTGAATGAACAGGGCAGGGAAAAGGCAGTGAAAGCGTTG
>WQVW01000046.1 GCA_009785655.1 Oscillospiraceae bacterium
GAAGACACATGGATGCAGGCGAAGTCCATACGGTGCATGATGCAGCCCGGCGGTGATTTCTGCTTCACGCTTTTCGACGACAAATATGCCGACGAAATCGGCGAGCGATGGGATCTGCTGGGTGGGCAAGGTATGTCGATGCTGCACTTTGTGGGCGACAAGTTTAATCGCGAAGAGCTGACTACCGCCGTAGAACGCGTCCTAGCCGGCGGCGGCTATCCAGCCGACATGCCGGATTCCGGGCGCGAGCCCCACGGCTGGAAAGCAGATACGCTGGAAGCACTCGCCGAAAAGATGAACGTCCCCTATCAGACGCTGAAAGCGACGGTTGATCGCTATAACGAACTTGTCACCAACGGAGACGACACCGACTTCGGCAAACGCGATGAGATGCTGACGCCAATTATAAAACCGCCGTTCTACGCGCTGAAGTGGGGGGCTACACTGCTTGACGTATTCGGCGGCGCGCTGACAGATTCGCGCCTGAACGTGCTGGATTCCGGCGGCCGTCCGATCCCCGGCCTGTACGCTGTCGGCAACGTCGCCGGCGGCATGTACGCGATTGATTACCCTCTCCTGTTAAACGGCAACAGCTACGGCCGTGCCCTGGCCTACTGTATGCAGCTGGCAGATAGTCTTGTTGAGGATAATGCCTAAAAGACAAATACGCGGACGGGCAAAATAAAATTCGTCCGTCCGCATAACTGCTCACTGTATGCTTTATTAACAGAATAAATAGGAGAAATCATAAATGTCATTTTCAAGAGGATTGAAAGCAAAAGCCGCCAAGGTTTGGGAGGATGGGTACAATCATCCTTTCGTCCAGGAACTCGGGAAGGGTACGCTGGATAAGGAAAAATTTAAGTTTTACTTGCTTCAAGATTATCTCTATCTATTGCAATATGCCAAAGTTTTCGCCGCCGCCGCGCTTAAATCCGATACCGAAGAGTTGATGACTGGGTTCACGACAAGCCAGTATTTTATCCTTGCCAATGAGATGAACGTCCATCGTGCATATATGGAAAGCTTCGGTATATCGCAAGCGGAAATCCTTTCCGTTAAATCTTCGCTTTACAACCGATCATATACGGCAAACATGCTCTCATACGGCCTTACCGGTGGGTTGGCTGAAGTCCTCGCCGCTGTTTTCCCCTGTGCGTGGACATACGCCGACTATGGCAAACGCTTGAAAGATCAATATGCTGATCAGCTGGAGGGCAACTTCTATAAAACATGGATCGAAACCTACGCAAGTGACAGCTTTTCAGAATCCTTCGAGTGGTTCTATGATGCGCTTGACAACCTTGTGTCAAACATGTCAGATGAGCAGCGCAAGAAAATAGAGGAAATTTTCATTTCCAGCGTTGAGTTTGAGTACTTGTTTTGGGACATGGCATACAAGCAGCAGATGTCGTATTTTGTTTAGTATCACAAATAACGATACAAAAAGTGGGTGTTTTATAAAACACCCACTTTTTAAATCCGCAATCTACTTCGCAAGCTTCATCGACAGCGCGATTCTTTTTTTGTCCACATCCACGCTCATCACCATCACTTCAACGATATCCCCCACGCTCACGACTTCAAGGGGATGCTTGATAAATCTGTCCGCCATCTGCGAGATGTGGACAAGTCCGTCCTGATGGACACCGATATCCACAAACGCGCCGAAATCTATGATGTTCCGCACCACGCCGCTGAGTCTCATCCCCTCTTTTAAATCCTGCATATTCAGCACGTCGGATCGCAATATCGGCTTCGGCATGTCCTCACGCGGGTCTCTGCCGGGCTTTGCCAACTCCTCTAAAATGTCTTTCAGTGTCGGCAGTCCGATGTTTAGTTCTTTGGCAATGCTATTTAAATCCGCAGCTTTGGATTTGATATCCCCCACCGCTTTTTTCCGCACATCTTCCGGGGTGAATCCCATGAAGCCGAGCAGGCTTACCGCCGATCCATAGCTTTCCGGATGCACGCCGGTGGCGTCCAGCGGATTGTCTCCGTCCCGGACACGCAAAAATCCGGCGCATTGTTCATATGCCTTGGGGCCGAGGCCTTTTACTTTCAGCAACTCGCGGCGATTTTTGAACTTGCCATTCTGTTCCCGGCTTTTAATGATATGCTCAGCGACAGTCCCAGATATCCCTGCCACATAGGATAGCAGCGCGGGCGATGCCGTGTTTAAATCTACACCAACGCTGTTGACGCAACTTTCAACCACCCCGCCCAACGCTTCACTGAGGCGCTTTTGATTCATGTCGTGCTGATACTGCCCCACACCAATGCTTTTGGGATCTATTTTGACGAGTTCAGCCAGCGGATCTTGCAATCTGCGCCCGATGGACGCTGCCGAGCGAAGTGCCACATCGAAATCCGGGAATTCAGCGGCGGCCAGCTTTGACGCAGAATAGACTGATGCCCCCGCTTCATTCACAATCACATAAAATATCTCACGCGGGATTTCTGCCAGCATGTCCGCCGTAAATGCTTCAGTTTCGCGCGAGGCTGTGCCGTTGCCGATGGCGACGATATCCACCTGATACTTCTCTATCAGCGGCAGCAGAATTCGCTTGGATTCCTCGATCTTATTCGCCGGCGGCGTGGGGTAGATGACGCCGGTGTACAACACGTTTCCTATACCGTCAATGATGCAAACCTTGCACCCTGTCCGATAGCCCGGGTCTAACGCAAGCACCACTTTGTCTTTTATCGGAGCCTGCAGCAACAATTGCCGTAAATTTTTCGCAAACACGTCAATCGCGCCTTCTTCGGAAGTTTCTGTGAGTGCATTTCTAATCTCCCGCTCCATAGACGGGGCGATTAATCTTTTATAAGCGTCTTCTATGGTCTCTGCAATAATCTTGTCAGTATGGGCGTTCCGCCTATTTACAGCACTGTTCAGGCTATGGAGTATTTCCTCCGCCGGGACTTCTATATCTACTTTCAGAAACCCCTCTTTTTCGCCGCGATTCATCGCCAGCACCCTATGTCCCGCCACTTTTCTGACAGGTTCGCTGAAATCGTAGTACATTTCATATACCGATTGTTTTTCTGCGTCATCCGCTTTGCAGCTAAGTGCGCCTTGGTCGTTGTATATCTTCCTGACAGTCGCACGTAATGACGCGTCGTCGGATATAATCTCGGCGATGATATCCATCGCCCCGGCGATGGCCTCCTCAGTTGTTGCAACACCGGCTTCTTCGCTGATAAACTGTTTTGCGAGTGCATCCACAGGCGCATTTATCTCTTGCCCAAAAATAAGTATGGCAAGCGGCTCCAGCCCTTTCTCTTTTGCGATGGTGGCCCTTGTACGCCGCTTGGGGCGATATGGGCGGTAAATATCCTCAAGCACCGCAAGCGTTTCGGCAGAATCAAGCGCGGCGTTGATCTCGCCGGTCATCACGCCCTGTTCTGTGATCAGGTTCCTATACTGCTCCCGCTTCTCGTTAAGACTGCGCAGATAGTTCAGCCTGTCATTCAGCTCCCGCAGAACCTGGTCGTCAAGAGAGCCAGTGGCCTCTTTTCGATAGCGCGCTATAAACGGGATGGTGTTCCCCTCGTCTATCAGTTTTATCGTGGTTTGCAGATAGTTTTCTTGAATGTTGAATTCCTGTTGCAGAATTTTTAGTATTTCCATCATGTTCCTCCGAATAATGCATGCAGGGGCGGCCTTTAGCCGCCCGTTATTTTTGTACATTGTTAACTCGCTTCGTCAACTTGCTTCAACTTCTTCTGGTGCGATATTTGCCTCCCCGTGTATAGGCAATTTAATCCACACTCAACAACGCCTTTTGTCATTTGTAGTCTACTCAGCCGTGCATGTTCTGTCAAGCACTTCTGATATTTTTATCAGCAACCCGCGCAATGGACACGCGTTGACACCACTTTCTCTGATGTATATAATATAAGTAAATTTATTGAGAGGTCGTGGATACATATGGACATTCAACAAATCATATCGGAAATGACTTTGGAGGAAAAGGCATCTCTGTGTTCCGGCGCAAGTTTCTGGGACACCGTGGCGGTGGAGCGTTTGGACGTGTCTTCTATCACTGTGGCAGACGGTCCGCACGGCCTGCGCAGACAGCGGGATGACGCGGATCATCTCGGCATCGCCCAGAGTGTACCCGCCACGTGCTTCCCCACCGGTTGCGCGACCGCGTGTTCATTTGACGAGGAATTGCTCGCAGAAATGGGCAAAGCCATCGCTGCAGAATGCATCGCGGAAGATGTGTCGATTGTCCTCGGTCCCGGCGCGAATATCAAACGTTCTCCCCTTTGCGGCAGAAACTTTGAGTATTTTTCCGAAGATCCGTATCTGTCCACGAAGATGGCGGCGGCGCATATCAAAGGCGTGCAGTCCACCGGCGTAGGCACATCGTTGAAGCATTACGTGGCGAATAATCAGGAAACCCTGCGCCTGTGCATCAGTGCCGAAGTGGATGAGCGGACGCTGCGGGAAATATACCTGGCTTCGTTCGAGGGGGCGGTAAAAGAAGCGCAGCCCACCACCGTCATGTGCGCGTACAACAAAGTCAACGGTGAATACGCCTCTGAAAACGAATATCTGCTCACACAAATTCTGCGGGACGAGTGGGGTTTTAACGGCTTCGTTGTCAGCGATTGGGGTGCGGTGAATGACCGGGTCAAAGGTCTCGCGGCCGGGCTTGAGCTGGAAATGCCCACGTCTGACGGCGTAAACGATGCATTGATTGTCGAAGCAGTCAATGCCGGAAAACTGGATGAATCTGTTTTAGATCAGGCCGTAGCGCGTCTGCTAAAAGTTATTTTCGACACCCAAATCACAGCAGCGCAAAAAGCAAAATATCCGCTGGATTTAGACAAACATGACGAAAAAGCCCGCCAGATAGCAACGGAATGCGCAGTGCTGCTGAAAAACGAGGATGCCCTTTTGCCGATCGCCAGCAATAAAAAAGTAGCGTTCATCGGCGAATTCTTTGAAAAGCCGCGATATCAAGGCGGCGGGAGTTCACATATTAATCCATATAAAATCACGCCTGCCAAAGCGTTTATAAGTATGTTCCCAAATGCGGCCTATGCGCAAGGATTTAGCATCGACGAAGATAAAACAGATGAAAAATTGCTGGCATCTGCTATAGAGCTTGCGCAAAACAGCGACCTCTGCGTGATATTCGCTGGATTACCCGATCGCCACGAATCAGAGGGTTTTGACCGCAAACACATGCGCCTGCCGGATAATCAAAATCAGTTGATTGAAGAAATATCCCAGGCACAGCCAAACTGCGTGGTCGTTCTGCATAACGGAAGTCCGGTGGAAATGCCCTGGATTCATAGCGTCAAATCCGTTTTAGAGGCGTACTTAGGCGGCCAAGCAACCGGCGCGGCAGTGATGGATGTGTTAGGCGGCACGGTGAATCCCAGCGGGAAACTTGCCGAGACATTTCCGCTGCGTTTGGAAGATAATCCATCTTATATAAACTTCCCCGGCGACAGAGACAAAGTTGAATATCGTGAGGGCGTGTTTGTTGGATACCGCTATTATGAAAAGAAAGAAATCCCGGTGCTTTTCTCATTCGGACATGGGTTGAGTTATACAAGCTTTGAATATTCAGAACTCACGGTTGACCGGGCAGAAGCTTTGGACACAGATTGTGTGACGGTCGCAGTCAACATCAAAAATACAGGCAGCCGTGCGGGAAAAGAAATTATGCAACTGTATGTTGCACCAAAGTCAAACACAGTCGTCAGGCCGCTCAAAGAACTTAAAGGCTTCAAAAAGGTCACGCTCAATCCAGGTGAGGAAAAGACTGTCACATTCAGTCTGGATAAACGCTCATTCGCATTCTATGACGCAGATCTGAAAGATTGGCGGGTTGAGAGTGGGATATACGGCATTTTGATCGGCGCATCTTCACAGGATATCCGCCTTGAAAAAGACATCACTGTCAACCCCGCGATTCCTTATAAACGCCCGATTACAGTGAACTCGCCGGTTGCAGAGGCGATGGCGCACCCGAAAGTCGCCGCATTTCTCAATAAACTGAGAGAATCAGTGCCGAATCCGCCGCACTTGGATGAAAATAACCCAATGGCAGATATGTTCGCGGCGATGGCCAATGAACTGCCGCTGAGATCTTCGGCCATGTTCTTCGGCAGAATGATTACGCAAGCTGATTTGGATGAAGTGATGAAGTAACATTCTTGTTGTAAATACCAAACAAACCCGTGTCCGTCAGGCGCGGGTTTGTTTGACGCTTGCGCGGAATCATGCTATAATATTTTTCGGTCAATTGAATTACGTGGGGTGAAAAAAATGTGTAATAATTGTGCTGAAACCAGCAAATATTGGGATTCATTTGAGGCCGTCATGTCGGATTACTCAGGGGATCGTTCTCAATTGATTCCACTGTTGCAAAAACTACAGGATGCTTATGGATATCTTCCGCAAGATGTGATTGCCCGTTTGTCCGAACGTACCGGAATTTTTGTCAGCCAGATCATGGGCGTGGCCACGTTCTATTCCCAATTCCGGCTGGAGCCTGTCGGCGAAAACGTGGTGAAAATCTGCTTCGGCACCGCCTGCCACGTCATCGGTGCGGAAAATATTGCCGATGCTATCTGCCGTGAACTCGGAACTACATTAGGCGGGACAACGCAGGACAGGCTGTTCACAGTGGAGTCCGTCGCTTGTCTCGGCTGCTGTTCATTGGCGCCTGTTATCATGATCAATGAAGAAACGCATGGGCGGTTGACACCTGACACGGCTCGTGCTGTCATACAGGACTTTAAAGTAAGGAAGGCGGCGGCGATATGAAAAAAGTAATCATCGGCCTCGGCTCTTGCGGCATTGCCGCCGGCGGATTGAAGGTAAAAGAAACGCTGCAATCCCTCGCGGAGCAGGCAAATCTCGATCTCACCATCGGCGAGACCGGCTGCATGGGCATGTGCTATGCCGAACCCATGGTGGAAATCGATGATGAAGATGGCCGCCGAACCATCTATGGCGGCGTGGACGAGGCAAAAGCACGCGAGATATTCGCACATCATATTATTGGCGGCACACTGCTGACGGAGTACGTTGCGCTGGATTCCAACGGCGCAGGGTCTGAAATAGACTTTCTATCCCGTCAAGTGCGACTGGTGTTGGAACGCTGCGGCGCAATCGACCCGGAATCCATTGACGATGCCATCGGAATGGGCGCGTACGAGGGATTGACGAAAGCACTGGGATCAATGACTCCCGAGACAGTCATTGAAGAAGTGCTGGCCTCCGGCATCAAAGGCCGCGGTGGGGCTGGATTCCCCACGGGGATGAAATGGAAATTCGCAGCGGGGTATGACGCCGACCAAAAATATATCATCTGCAACGCTGACGAGGGTGACCCCGGTGCATTCATGGACAGAAGCATTCTGGAGGGGGATCCTCACAGCGTGATTGAAGGTCTCATCATCGGCGGATATGCCATCGGCGCGACAAAAGGCTATATATATGCCAGAGCAGAATACCCCATCGCTATCCGGCGGCTGAAAATCGCAATTGAACAGGCGGAAACGCGCGGATATTTGGGTAAAAATATATTAGACTCCGGCTTTGACTTCAACCTCATTATCAAAGAGGGCGCAGGCGCGTTTGTCTGCGGCGAAGAGACGGCACTTATTGAATCGATAGAGGGTAACAGAGGGATGCCCCGGATACGCCCCCCCTTCCCTGCTGAGCGTGGGTTGTTTGACAAGCCATCCAACATCAACAACGTGGAAACGCTGGCCAATATCGGCGGGATTATCCGTAAAGGCGCGGCAGCGTTCGCGGAATACGGCACAGATGAGAGCAACGGCACCAAAGTGTTCGCGCTGGCGGGCAAAGTCAAGCGCGGCGGATTGGTCGAAATCCCCATCGGAATGACGATACGAGAGGTCGTCTGCGATATCGGCGGCGGAACACTGTCCGGCAAGGCGCTGAAGGCTGTGCAAATGGGCGGCCCGTCCGGCGGATGCATCCCGGCAGAATTGCTGGATACAATCATTGATTACAAGTCACTCGCTGAAACCGGCGCGATCATGGGCTCCGGTGGCATGATTGTGATGGACGAGGATAACTGCATGGTGGATATCGCGCGGTATTTTCTGCAGTTCACCCAATCTGAGTCCTGCGGGAAGTGTACATTCTGCAAAATCGGCACCAAGCGGATGCTGGAGACGTTGGAGCGTATCACCCAAGGCGAGGGCGTTGAAGGTGACGTGGAAAAGCTGGAGCGTTTGGCGCATCAAATCAAAAACAACGCGTTGTGCGGCCTGGGGCAAACCGCGCCAAACCCGGTGCTGACAACCATCCGCTACTTCCGAAATGAATACGATGCCCATATTCGGGACAAAAAATGTCTCACAAAACAATGCAAGGCGTTGATTCACTTTGATATCGCGCCGAACAAATGCATCGGCTGTACGCTATGTGCCAAGAAGTGTCCGGTGAACGCGATCTCCGGAAAAGCAAAAGAAGCGCATTCGATCGATCAAAACAAATGCACCAAGTGCGGAATTTGCAAGTCTGTCTGCAATTTTGACGCTGTGGTGGTGGAATAGGGGACGGCCGTAATGAGTGTAAATATTACAATTAATGGAACAAACTGCAAAGCAACGGCAGGGCAAACAGTCCTGGACGCTTGCCGGGAAAACGGCGTATTTATCCCCACCCTATGTCATGATCCAAGGCTTATTCCGTTTGGATCATGCATGATCTGCCGTGTGGAGATTGAGGGGCAGCGCGGCGTGCCATTGGCTTGCGGCACAACGGTTACCGATGGCATGGTGATCATCACCGAGTCTGAGGCGATCAGCGAATCCCGGCGGACATGTCTTGAGCTATTAGTATCTCAGCACTACGGCGACTGCACTGCCCCCTGCGTGCTGGAGTGTCCGGCGCATATGGATGTGCAGGGATATATCGCCCATATCGCAAAAGGTCAGTATGACGAAGCGGTCAGACTGATGAAAGAGACGAATCCCCTGCCCGTTGTGTGCGGTCGAATCTGCACAAGAACGTGCGAAACGAAATGCCGCAGAAACGCGTTTGAAGACCCGCTCGGAATCGCTTATTTGAAACGCTTCGCGGCGGATATTGATCTGGCGAAAGATCAGCCGTATCTGCCGGAGAAATCCTCCGCCACCGGGAAAAAGGCGGCGATTATCGGTGCGGGGCCGGCTGGCCTCACAGC
>WQVW01000047.1 GCA_009785655.1 Oscillospiraceae bacterium
ATATCTCCTCACGCTCGCACTTGAGAAAATAGGCGTCTATCTTTTCTTTAAACGCAATCAATTTTTTACTGACCCTCATGGCAAAAACCTCCTTTTGGGCGAATGTTCCAAAGTATACTCAGCAGGCGGGTGGATTGCAATAGTTAGGAACAAGGTTTCCGGAAAGTTTGTTCCGGGGGGGGCAAAACACCCCTATCTCAAGCCCCCTTCGCGCACGAAGAGGGAAGGGGGATGTCCCTTGCCACCGCTCAAAAACCATGATATAATACGCTCACCAAACCAAAGGGGGCGCTTTATGAATACTCCTGCACCGTGGCTTGCGCATTACGGTGATGTACCCCACACATTGACATATCCGGCAGGCTCAATGGCTCAAGCTGTGTTTGATGCCGCCGAAAAATACCCGACCCAAGCGGCGCTTGACTTTTTCGGGGTCAAGACAACTTATGCATCTCTCGCGGATGAAATCCGCTTATGCGCACGCGGGCTGGCGGCTTGTGATATCACTTACGGAACGCGTGTAACGATCTGTATGCCGAACACGCCGCAAGCGGTGGTCATGCTGTACGCACTGAATCTGCTGGGCGCGATTGCGCACATGATCCACCCGCTCTCCGCGCCGGAAGAGATCCGCCGGTATATGGAGAAAAGCGGCAGCGTCGCGGCAATGACACTAGATAAATTCGCGCCGAAACTGTTGTCAATCCTGCCAAAGACCAACGCCAAAATGCTGATTTTGTCGGGTGTTGAAGACGGATTATCCGGAATCAAAAAGCCACTGTACAAACTGACAAAAGGCCGCAAGATCGCACGGCGATCCTCCGGTGGAGAAATCCTACGCTATACCGATCTGCTGGAACGCGGCAAGCAATATTCCGGGGAGCTGACGGAACATTCCGACGCCAATGATGTCGCGGCGATTTTACAATCCGGCGGCACCAGCGGCGAGTCTAAAGGGATTCTGCTGACAAACCTGAACTTCAACGCACTGGCCATGCAAACAGCCGCCGCCGGTGACTGTGTTGAACAAGGGAACAAAATGCTGGCCATCATGCCGGTGTTCCACGGATTCGGTCTGGGCGTGTGCATTCATACCACGCTGATACACGGGTGCGAGTGTATACTTGTCCCGCAATTCTCCGTTGAATCTTACGCCAAATTACTGAAAAAACACCGCCCGCACTTTATCCCTGGTGTACCGACGTTGTTCGAGGCGTTGTTGCGGTTGAAAGGCATTGAAAAGCTGGATTTATCACAACTCAAAGGCGTGTTCTGCGGCGGGGATTCACTGACGGTTGAACTCAAACGCAAAGTGGACGCGTTCTTGAAGAGCCATGGCTCGCAAGAGCAGGTGCGCCAAGGCTATGGCATGACTGAATCTGTAACCGCCAGCTGTTTGACGCCGAGGCAGTTTCATAAAGAGGGCAGTATCGGCGTGCCGTATCCCGATATGATCTATAAAATTGTCCGCCCGGATTCACAGGAAACGTTGCCATACGGCGAGGAGGGCGAAATCGTCGTCTCCGGCCCGACGGTGATGAAAGGCTATGACGGTGAGGACGCGGAGAATGAGAAAACGCTGCAAACGCACGCGGACGGCAGGCTGTGGCTGCACTCCGGCGACCTGGGCACGATGGATTCCGACGGATTCATCTACTTCCGCGGCCGCCTGAAACGGCTGATCATAAGCTCCGGCTACAACATCTACCCGGCCTCACTTGAAAATATTATTGAAGCGCACGACGCGGTGCTGATCAGCTGCGTTATCGGCATCCCGGATGACTACAAAATGTCTTGCCCGAAAGCGTTTATCGTCCTGCGGGACAACCAGGAGGCAACAGAAGAACTCCGACAATCCATCTTCGCGCATTGCCGGGCGAACATCGCAAAATACGCCATGCCCACAGCGTTCGAGTACCGCGAATCACTGCCAAGAACGCTGATCGGCAAAGTGGCGTATTTGGAACTGGAGGCAGAAGAGGCAAATAAGCGCGAGGTTATGTAGGGGCGCACAGTGTGCGCCCGCAATCTACAGCACAACCACCAAAAACCACGGGCGGATTGCCATCCGCCCCTACAATATATCGGAGGTTATCCTATGGACATTACAAACCTAGAATCCAACATCCCCCGCAAAGGCGTCCGCACGCGATTCGCGCCGAGCCCGACCGGATATATGCACGTCGGCAATCTGCGCACGGCTCTTTATGCGTATCTGCTGGCGAAACACCATAACGGTACGTTCATATTGCGTATTGAGGACACTGATCAAACCAGATTCGTCGAAGGCTCGACCGAGATCATATACAAGACATTGGCAGAAACAGGCCTGCATTACGACGAAGGCCCAGACGTCGGCGGCCCGGTTGGGCCGTATACGCAGAGCGAACGGCGCGAACTCTACAAACATTACGCCGATCTGCTGGTCGAAAAAGGCGCAGCGTATCACGATGAGGGCGCGATCCGCATGAGAATGCCGACCGAGGGCACAACGACCGTCCACGATATGATTTTCGGTGAAATCACCGTGCAGAACGACACGCTGGACGACATGGTACTGTTAAAAAGCGACGGAATGCCGACGTATAATTTCGCGAACGTGGTGGACGACCACCTGATGGGCATCACCCACGTCATGCGCGGGGATGAATACCTGGCTTCCGCGCCAAAGTACAATCTGTTGTACGAGGCGTTCGGATGGGAGATTCCGCAATACGTCACCGTGTCGCAGATCATGCGTGACGCGCAGCACAAATTCTCTAAACGCCACGGCGACCCGACGTATGACGATCTGCTGCAACGGGGATACTTAAAAGAAGCCGTCTTGAACTACGTGGCGCTTTTGGGCTGGAGTCCGGGCGGAGAGCGCGAGATTTTCACACTGCCGGAGCTGGTGGAGGTCTTCGACATCAGCGGCATATCAAAATCCGGCGCGATATTCGACCACGACAAACTAAAGCATTTCAACAGCGAATATATCAAGGCGATGACGCCAGAAGCCTTCGCTGAGTTGGCGCGGCCTTATATCGACCAAGCTGTCAAAACCGCCGATATATCGCGGACGGCGATTGCGGAAATCCTGCAACCCAGATGCGAGGTTTTGTCCGATATCCCGGAAAAAATCGGCTTTTTCAATCAGCTGCCGAACTATTCTACTGAGCTGTACGTACACAAAAAATCCAAAACGGACGAGCAGGTGTCTTTGGACATGTTGAAAGCCGTGCTGACACCACTGGAAACCATAGTCTGGACAACGGATGCGATGTCGTCCGCATTGACTGATCTGGCAACGGAACTCGGCGTCAAAAATGCCACCGTCATGTGGCCGCTGCGAATCGCGGTATCAGGCCAAACGGTAACACCCGGCGGCGCAGTAGAACTCTGCTGGATTTTAGGCCGGGACGAAACGCTGCGCAGAATCCGGCTTGGCATAGCCATGCTGGAACGGTAAGTTTGTCGGGGCACACGCTAGCCAAACAGAAATAAATTCCACGGGCGAACACTGTTTCGCCCCTACAGAAAGGGTTTTCATCATGAGTCAAAAAGTTCGTTTAGCCTTGCTGGTTGTATTCGCCGTGCTGATTGTCGTATTTTTGGTGTTTATCATTCAAACACTCCTGCTAAACAGATCATCGGACGATCCGGATCCCGTCCTCCCAGTTTCCTTAATCCATGATGATATTGACGAAGATGATCCCATTGACGACATCGACGACGCTTCATCAGAATCGGAGGAAGCGGAGCATCAGACCCGTCCAACCGTGCCGCCGAATATTTGGATTCCGCTGCTTGATGACAGTGATATGACGCTGTATATCCCTGCCGGTGAGTTCGACCGACACGATACGGATACCGGGGCACTATTCGCAGGCTTGGGTGGTGCTTCGCTTGAAATCAGCCTCGTCCCGGTCGGCAATGATGTTGCCGTGTTCGCCAGGGGATTTTTAGATCCGTTCCTCGACTTTACCGATTTTGTTACCGAGGGGTTGATCAACATCGCCTCATCCAACATATCCGGTTACTTCGTGATGGTCTATAACGATGACGAGACTTACGAAGCGTGGATACATGACCTGGGCGGCGGATTCGGGGTCGCGGTCATTATCAACTATACCAACTACACACAGCGCGATGCCTTGTACGATATACTTGACACATTAGCAATTGACAATTGATTCCTGTCATATGTTGCACCCCCAGTAGAGACACTATCTCTATTGGGGGTGTTTTTTTGTGTCTAAACGAACCATGGTTGTTTACGGCGTTATCTGTGTCGTCTGCCTTGCCATCGTGACGGGGCTGTTTTTCCGCGTCCCCGCGCGGCCATCCGTCGAAGCGGAGCCGGCACATTATTCCGAACTCGCAGCCATCCTGCTGCACGCAGAGTCCGCGGCTCGGGCTTGCCTGTATGCGGGATCATTACCATCGGCGGCGTTCGAGTGTGCATCCGTCTGCGTCAAATCGGCCGAGGCAAGAATTGCCCTCGCCCGGATTGAGGGTGTCGATCATCACGCACTGGACACGCTGCTGAATGCCGGCTTTGCGTTCACCCAACATCTGACCAAAACGCTGGCCTCCGGCGAAGATCTGACGCCCGAGTCCACCGCCAGGCTCAGAACATATGCTGATACATTGTCACGCATCTGTGCCGATATTGCATCCACCGGTGCGCCGGCCGACAAACCCTATCCCTTGCCGACCAAACGCAATGATCCGCCAGACCCCCATCTGCTGCGCGGGAAACGCGAAGTCACGTTGGGTGAAGCCGCCGCCGTTGCCGCCATTTTCGCCGGGTTGCACCGCAATGCGATGCAATTGACGCGTGAGGTCAATGGAGTCATGCCCCGTTTTGTATTCAGCGATAACAATGGGCGCGTCACGGTGGAGGTAACAAAACAAGGCGGATTCGTCTCCGGCATGACCGCTGCGCAAACGCCGTTGCCCTCCGGTGCGTCTCCGGGACAGGTCACAGGCCGCGCCGCATCGCTGTTGCGCGATAACGGGTTCAGTCATATGCATATGACACAGTATCAAACGTATGCAGATTGTGTCACTGTCACTTTCGCATATTCAAAGGATGGTGTGACATATTATCCGGATGAAATCTGTGTTGAACTCACCCACAACGGCCACGTGACTGTATTCTCCAGCCGGGCATACATCACAAACCGTCATGAGCGGGATTTGCCGAAAGTCACGGTGACAAAGGCTTCGGCAGAATCCGCACTCTCGCCATTGTTAACGCCGGAGTCGCACAAAATGGCGGTGATTACCGTGGATTCTGAAGAGGTCTGTTGCCATGAGTTTAAATGTGTATCAGAATCCGGCGAGACGTTTTTCGTCTATATAAACGCCCAGTCCGGCCAAGAAGATAGGATTGTGCGTTTGTACGAGGGGGATGCGTGTGTGCTGCGGGTTTAGGCCATCCCCTTCCCCCTTCGTTCGCAAAGGGGGCTTAGGGCGAAAGACGAGAGGACGAGCACCGGGAGTGAAGGCGCGGCTCCCGTACTAACCCCGCGTCTAAATCCCCCTTCACGCGTGAAGGGGGAAAGGGGAATGTCCCCAAAGATTTATCAACAAAAATCAAGGGCATGGTGGAATTATGGCATCTATGAAACTAAAATGCGCTATCGGCGGCGCGCTGGCGGGCGTTGCTAACGGGTTTTTCGGCGCGGGCGGCGGCAGTCTGCTGTTCCCGGTGCTGACACGTTGGGCTAAGCTGGATGACAAACGCGCCCTGGCCACAAGCGTAACGGTCATGCTGCCACTGTGCGCCGTCTCGGCAGTGATTTATGTGCTGAAAAATCCGCCCGGCCTGCTGTCTGTTGCCGTGCCGTATCTGGTCGGTGGATTCATTGGCGGATTCATCGGTGGCAGAATATTTTCAAAAATGCCGGTAAAAATTTTGCGCAAAAGCTTCGCGCTGTTGCTGATCTACGCCGGGGCACGGAGCTTTTTCGGATGACCGCCGTTGCCATCGCCGCCGGTGCGTTCACCGGCGTGCTGACTGCCTGGGGCGTCGGCGGCGGCAGTCTGCTGATTATCTACATGACCGCCATCGTAGGGCTGGATCTTCACGCCGCACGCGGGATCAATCTGCTGTATTTCATTCCCGCCTCCGCCACCGGCATCCTCTCGCACATCAAAAATCAACTGGTGGACAAACAAACCGCCCTCCCGGCGATCCTCGCGGGTGCACCCACCGCCGCCGTGACAGCCATCCTTGCCGCTGGGGTTGATCCGGGATTGCTGCGAAAAATCTTCGGGGGATTTTTGCTGCTGATGGGTGTTGTCGAATTTTTTAAAAAATCGGCGGAGCGTGATACAGGTCGGTAGGGGATGGCGTCCTCGACGTCCCGTGGTTTGGTTTTCCGCTGCACCCTATCTGTTGCGCTCCCCCCGTCCCAATCCCCCTTCGCATACGAAGGGGGATATCTCATATCCCCACACCATACTCCCGCAGCCAGAAATCTATCTGTATCAGATACGCCAGCATCTGCGGTGCGTTCATCAGTTGTCCGAACCACGGTATATCCGTCTCTCGGGTGAGGCTTTGGGCAAACTTACGAACCTCTTCCTTATTAATCAGCGGTGCCAGTGGGGATTTCGGGTCATCTATCGTAATCATCGCCAGCTCTCGGATCGCGTCTATGTAATTCGGGTTATGCGTCTTGGGGAACGGAGACTTCTTCCGCCACAGCACATCATCCGGCAGAATATCTGTCAGTGCATATCTCAGCAGCCCCTTTTCCCTGCTATGCCGATACTTCATCTCCCACGGGACATTCCACATGTATTCAATTATCCGATAGTCGGCAAACGGCGCGCGAAGCGTCAATCCAGCCGCCCGACTCATCGTGTCCTGCCGCTCCAGCAATACCGGCAGCCATCTGGTCATTGTCAGGTATGATATCTTGCGCATTTTGGCATCCTTTTCCGGCTCCCCAGGGAGGAACGGAATTTCACTAACCGCTTCTTCATACCGCGCTTGCAAATACTCTTCCGGTTGGATCATACTGATCAAATCCGGCGACAAGAGCTTCATCCGCGCCGCCTGATTCCGCGCCCAAGGGAACATTTCCTCCGCACCGGGTCTGTAAAACCACGGATATCCGCCGAAAAATTCATCCGCACATTCGCCTGTGATGCCAATGGGGGTGCGCTTGGCAATCCAGCGGGAAAACAACAGCATGGCTGAGTCGATGTCGGCCATGCCTGGAAAATCCCGCGCCCGCACCGCATCGTACAGTGACTCCACCAGCTCCGGCGTGTCGATTACGTACGTTTCATGGTCGCTTTTCAAAAACCCGGTCATCCGCCGGACGTAGGATGCATCGGTGTTCGGCTGAAAGGCATTCGGGCGGAAATGCTTGTCATTGCCGCGATAGTCTACCGATAGCGTTGTCACCTGCCGCCCAAGCGCCAGCTTCGCGATGGCCGTCAACGCGCTGGAATCCAGCCCGCCGGACAACAGGAATCCCGCGTCCGGACTGATCTGCCGCCTGGTGGCGTCGAACACCAGTTCACGTACAGAGCTTGCCGTTTCCTCAAAATCCTCCTCATGCGCAAAGGTCGCAAGTTTCCAGTATTTGTGCCGCTTTATGCCGGACTGGTCGAATATCAGGCAAGACCCCGGCAACAGCTGGTGTATCCCTTGCAGAACGCCATGCCCCGGTGTACGCCCGGGACCCGTGGCAAAGATCTCTGCCAATCCGTCCGCGGCCAGCCGCGGCGTAACTTCCGGGTGCGCCATCAGCGATTTCAGCGACGAGGCAAAGATGATCCCGTCATCCGCCGGCGTGTAGAATAGCGATTTGACACCCAGACGATCCCGCGCCAGAATCAGCCGATGCTTTTCAGCGTCCCGCAGCGCGAGTGAAAACACGCCATTGAGCTTGTTCAGAAACGCCGTGCCCCAATGTAAATACGCGTGCAAAATCGTGTACAATGGCGAGGTCGCGTCCGTCTTGTATCCTGCGAGCGTCAGCTCCCGCGCCAGGTCTGCCGTGTTGTACAGCTCGCCAGAGAAGACAAGGACAACCATCGCCTCCCCGCGCTTTAATATCGCCGGTTGATCCGCGCCGGACGCGCCCAACAGCACGTTTTCCGATACCCAGAAGCCTTCTTCGCCGCCCCGGCTCTCCGGGTGTGCGTTCTGTTTAATCATTGCCTTTATCGGGCTGTTTTCCAGCTTTTTTGTATAATTCACCCATCCGGCAATTCCAGACAAAATGACATACCCCCAAACTTTATAGTTGTCGGTTTTAGAACAATTACATTCTATGCTGTGATTGCGGCAAATGTTCCGGAGAGTTGGCTGTTGTTTGACGAAGCATCCGCCCCCGCATGGTGTCAGCAATAAAAAAAGCCCTTCCGGGTAACTTCCCGGAAGGGCTTTTCCCTATATGAATTTAAACCTTATGCTTAATATCCGTTGCCGTTTTCACCTTCGTCTTCTGCGTCCTCGTAATCCTCATCGTCATAATCTTCGCCATTAATATCAGCCGGGAGGGTTACTGCATCTTCAAACGCCGTATATTCAACAGTGATTGTGATGGTCAGCGTAACGCCGTCTACCACGACTGTCCGTGTTGAGGTTGTTCTTAACGGTGAATTATCAGCCGCTATGTATGTTCTGATCACGCTTCCGTCTGCGGCTGTGATGGTGTAGACTGTTATATGGATTCCGTTGATCGCTTCTGTTCTCGATATGTTACGCACTTGCAAGGCAAGCTCCGCAAATCCGCCGGGCACAGTTGCTGCCTCATCTATCACCGCTGATACATCATAGGTAAACGTGATCGGATCTTCGTCTTCGCCGTCTACATATACGTATATAGTTCCGTCTTCAAATCTGGCCAGCGGCGTCTGTCCGCCAACAGATGCGGTAACTTCCACGGAATAGTTGAGGTAACCTTCTGTGTCAAACTCAACAAGCTCCCTTAAAAATTCAAATCTTTGCATAAACGGGGCAGCGATTGTCTCCTCCACTGCACCGGCGGCGACAAGAGAATCCAGCAATGTGTTGAACTCTCCACCGACAGGCTCTGCGGCCAGTGCCAGGTAAGATACCGCAACCATCTGGTCACGCAGGAACGGGCCTTCTAACGCCGTTGTAAATACGCCGATCTCCGTTCCGA
>WQVW01000048.1 GCA_009785655.1 Oscillospiraceae bacterium
ATACGAAACATAAAACCACGCGGGGAACTTGCGTGCGTTGATATAAACACCTAAACTGGTGCCAAACATAAAGACGAAAAACCACGGCAGAATCGGAAAATAATCATAACTGAGAAACCCGGCGTTCCACCAGCCGAACATCCAAAGATAATCAGACTCCAGCGCTATATGCGCTGTCGCTAACGCAGAAAAAACGATTAACGCAACGTAGATAAAAGGTGCCGCTTTCTCCGATATTTTATCCCACCATCTGCCTGTCAGCCCAAAAAACAGCATCGAGAAACCCAGCAAATGCAGCACGCCGAAAAGAATCGGCATATCCATCAAATGCGTCACCACAGTGATGCCGATAGCTAAGATAATCACTTTGATCCCGCGCTTGACATTGCTATGCGAAAACCGGCTCGACACACCGGAAAGTGTGATAAAAAGCCCGGCGAATATATAATGCAACACGTCAAACACCGGGTTGGAAAAAAGCCATCCCGGCGCATCGAGAAAATACACCAGATTGTACAGCAGATGATGCATCACCATCAGGACGACAGATATGCCGCGCATGGCGTCAATCAGCTCAATCCGCTCTCGCCTGGGTTCTTCGCCTGCATGAATTATATTCATACATTAAACCGAAACAACACAACATCCCCGTCGCGCATCACATACTCCTTGCCCTCTGATCGGACGAGTCCGCGCTCTTTCGCCGCTGTCATTGACCCGGCGGATTCAAGATCTGCAAACGACACAGTCTCTGCCCTGATAAAGCCTTTTTCAAAATCCGAATGGATTTTCCCCGCCGCCTGCGGGGCTTTTGTGCCCTGCCGGATTGTCCAGGCACGAACCTCTTCCGGCCCGGCGGTCAGATACGAAATAAGGCCCAGCAGATCGTAAGACCCCTTTATCAACTTATCCAGTCCGGATTCGTCAATTCCCAGTTCCTCCAGAAACGCCGGGCGGTCTTCCGCATCGAGCTGTGCCACCTCTTTCTCAGCCTTCGCACAGATCGCAAGGGCGAGCGCACCTTCCTTGGCGGCGATTTCACGTACGATTTTGTAATACGGATTCGCTTCCATACCCTGCGGCGAAAAATCCGTCTCCGACATGTTTGCTAAGTAGATCACCGGCTTCAGGCTGATGAGATCCGCTGTTTCGATCAACTCACGATCCTCTTCGGCACAGTCAAACGTCCTGGCGGGATTTCCGCTCTCTAAATGTTTCAGCAATTTTGTAAAGACTTCCGCCTCACGTACAAATTTCTTGTCACTTTTCGCGGCTTTTTGCGCTTTATCGACCCGGCGTTCAATCATCTCCATGTCGGCGAAGATAAGCTCTAAGTTAATTATCTCTATATCCCGCGCCGGATCCGCTGTCCCCTCGACGTGGACTACGTCTTCATCATCAAAACACCGGACAACATGTATAATGGCACTTGTCTCCCGGATATTGGCCAGGAAACGATTCCCCAGCCCCTCGCCTTTTGATGCGCCGCG
The DNA here is from genome assembly GCA_009785655.1 of Oscillospiraceae bacterium. Lineage (GTDB taxonomy): Bacteria > Bacillota > Clostridia > Oscillospirales > Oscillospiraceae > WRMH01. The sequence continues at coordinate 1,491 of WQVW01000048.1, forward strand.
AACTAAGCCCGCGATATCGACAAACTCAATCACAGCAGGTGTATATTTTTTCGGCGAATACATGTCTCGCAAAAAATCCAGCCGCCTGTCCGGAACGGGGACGACGCCGACATTCGGTTCAATGGTGCAGAACGGATAATTCGCAGCCTCCGCCGATACGTTTGTTATCGCACTGAAAAGCGTGGATTTGCCGACATTCGGCAATCCGACTATTCCTAGTTTCATTCTCTCCTCCAAGGGATGTAATTTATGGGGACGATGGCAATCGTCCCGCTGAACCACGGGCGGATTGCCATCCGTCCCTACAGGGCATTCCGTGAAGCGGCAGAATACCGCCCCTACATAAGAGTCCGCGCACCCCGTAGGGGCGGCATTCTGCCGCCCGCAAATTCATGCAGTTGTCTTAAACCATACAACCGACTTCAGCCGGTATAATCAGTTCCGCGCCGGTTTTCGCTATCACGTCTTCAACCGACACACCGGGGGCGAGTTCTTCCAGAACCAAGCCCGCATCAGTGCGGCGCAGGACGCATAGTTCGGACACGATGTAGTCCACCGCGCCCGCAGCAGTCAGCGGTAAGGTGCAGTTTTTCAAGATTTTCGGGTTGCCCTTTTTGTCACAATGCTCCGTCATGATGATGACTTTTTTCGCACCAACGACCAAATCCATCGCCCCGCCCATGCCGGCGACGGCTTTCCCTGGAACCATCCAGTTGGCTAAGTTTCCATCTCCATCAACTTCATACGCGCCAAGGACTGTGATATCCACGTGTCCGCCACGTATATAGCCGAATGATGCAAAGCTATCAAAACAGCATCCACCGGTGCGCAGCAATGACACTTGTCCGGAAGCATCCACCACGTCGGGATCAGCGTATTCATCTTCATACGGCTTTCTGTCCAAGCCGATGACACCGTTTTCGGACTGTACCCATACGTCAACGCCTTCCGGCAGAAAATCAAGACACATGGTCGGCATACCGATGCCTAAGTTGACGAGATTCCCGTCTTCAAAGAACTTTGCCGTTCTCATTGCGATCAGTTCTCTCCCTGTCATATGGCAGCCACCTCCTCACACTTGACAACGGCGTCTACAAGCGCGCCGGGCGTCATAATCAGGTCAGGGTCAAGTTCCCCGACTTCCACAATCTCTTCGGCTTCCACAATCACCCAGTCTGCCGCTGTGGCGAACACCTGGTTGAAATTCCGCGCCGTGCGGTGATACACCACGTTGCCCATTCTGTCGGCTTTCCACGCATGAATCAGCGCAACATCGCCACGCAGCGGCAACTCCAGCAGATAGTCTTTGCCATTGACGCTGATGACATCTTTGCCCTCAGCAATCGGGGTACCTAATCCTGTTGGGGTCAGCACACCGCCGATTCCGGCACCGCCGGCACGTACGCGCTCCACAAGCGTGCCCTGTGGAACGAATGTGACATCCAACTCCCCGGCAAGTACTTTTTCAACGGTTTCCGTATTGCTGCCGATGTGTGAGCATGTGACGTGTTTGATTCTGCCTTCATGCACCAAGAGTCCAATTCCCTGCCCTTTTACACTCGTGTTGTTTGATATAAGCTCAAAATCCTTGCAGCCTTTTTTGATAATCCCTTTAATCAACATCTCCGGAACACCGGTATTGACAAATCCGGGAATCAAAATCGTCTGCCCGTCGCGGATTTTTTCCATCGCTTGTGAGAGTGACACAACTTTATCTTTTGCCATAGGTAGGTCTCCTTTGAAATCAAGTTGTTGATATAAATCTGTAGGGGCGAACTGTGTTCGCCCGTTTCCCCCTAAATTCTGGGTACGGCGGGCGCACGCAGTGCGCCCCTACAGGCAACAAGTGCAACACCTTGTATAGTTTATAATTTATGGCTTCCAGGTCGGCGGATTTGTCTTTTCATCGCGCAGGCAGTTGCGTGTGATGCCCAGCAGTTCACGCGTCTCTTCGGCTGTGGCGATTTCACGTTGGGCAATCTTCGCAAGCTCTACCGCTCTCTCCACCAACTGCACGTTTGTGGCGACAACGCCTTTGGAGTAATAGATGTTATCTTCCAAGCCAACTCTCAGCCCGTCGCAGCCCAGTGCCAGACCCGCAAACATCATCGGAAGGTGAACCCTGCCAATGCCGGACACACTCCATGTCGCCCCGGCGGGTAATTTGCCAACCATAAACGCCAGGTTGTCAGCTGTTCCAGGCATAGAGCCGCCAACACCCATGATGAATTGCAGATGCGGTGTCCCCGGAATGTTATGCTTATTAACATAGAACATCGCCGAATCAATATGGCCTGTGTCGAATATCTCAAACTCCGGCTTGATGTCGTACTTGACAACTTCTTGCGCCAGGTAGTTTAAGAAACGCGGGTGATTCTCAAAAATATACGCGTTGTTCCAGTTGAGTGTATTCGGATCAAAAGAGCACATTTCAGGACGCAGCGCACCCAGATGCTCTAAACGCTTACTATCCTCATACTCGCCGCCGGAAGTTGTCAGGTTGATCAGAATATCAACGCCAGCTTTTTTGCAAGCTTCACGGGTCAGCTCCACAGTCTCGGCAAACTTAGTCAAGCTCATCGACTTATAGCCGATCTCCATTTTGCCATCCACTTCTTTGTCCTCACGCACATGGATATGCGCGATAGACGCCCCGGCTTTGGCGCATTCTACAATTTGCTCAGAAATCTCAGTCGGAGTATACGGCACTGTCGGTGCATGTTCCTTCTTCGTCCCCGCCCCGCAGAGACAGACTTGTATCATCACTTTATTTGATTTAGCCATAGTAAACATCCTTTCTGTTTTTTGTTGTCAGTTAACCACCGCACCATTGTGGGGGCGCACATTGTGTACCCTTGGTTTCGGGGGCAGGCGAACACTGTTCGCCCCTACACGGGTTTCTCTGCTTAAACTGTCAGTTGATTACACTGGATCATCCATGAATTTCTTTGTTAGTTTAAAAACTTCAAACAACTGTTTATCACGTTTTGCCAAAAGTTCCTGCTTGTCCTCACCAGCATAGTCATAGAATCCTTTGCCGGTTTTAAATCCAAGCTCACCTCTGTCAAGATAGCCTTGCAGACTTGTCGGCATATCAACTTCCGGCGGCATGGTGTAACTTTTGTTTTTAAAGTTGTTAGCCGTCATATCAAGTCCGCCGAAGTCGGCGCGTTTACACAAGCCCAATACCACAGCACGGGGAATAAAGCTTGCTTTCACAGCTTTATCAATATCCTCTGGCGTGCAGTACCCGTTGTCCAGCAGATAGAATAATTCCTGATTCAGGCACATCTGCATACGGTTGGCGATATAGCCTTGAATAAATTTCTTCATCACCACAGCCGTCTTGCCGCATGTTTCAAGCAAATCCACCGTGATGTCGCAATATTCCTGCGGTGCTTCTTCGCATTTGACGACTTCCACCAGCGGAATCAACTGCGGCGGGGCATACCAGTGTGCAATCACTGCTTGTTTCAGCCGGTTCTTCGGCATCAACGCGAACACGTCAAGTCCCGATGTGTTCGAGGCAAGGATACAATCATCACCGACCAGCTTGTCCAGTTGCTCAAACAAATCTTTCTTCGCATCTTTGTTCTCAACAATTGTCTCCATGATAAAGTCGGCGTTTTCAACCGCTTCCGGAATCGACAAGGTGAACGATACACGGTTATATGTCTCGTCCAGTTTGCCTGCACCCAAAAGCCCCTCTTCAATAAAAGTCTGCAGGGATTTATACAGCGTCTCCTGCGCTACTTTTTGTGTCTCTTCACGCCGGGTCCATACGGTGACTGAAAATCCACCCATCGCGAACATCTGGGCAATACCGGGTCCCATTGTACCGCCGCCTAAGACGGCGATTTTCTTCACGTCTTTTAATGTTTTCATAGCTCACTCCTGCGTAAAATTTTGCGGGTCAGGCGCAAAAGGACATCCCCCCTCCCCCTTCGTATACGAAAGGGGGATGTCCATTGCGTATTTCTTAGAACGAACCCTCTTCCCAAGCGACGAGACGTACGAATCCGCCGTCGGCCATTTCGCAACGGAATGGGAAAGCGGCGATTGTCATGCGTTTGCCAGTCACTTCGTCCATATTGCCGCCGGCGTTTTCAATCGTGCAGACACCGTGCTGCATGAACAGGCGGTGGCATGGCTCGTAATCCGGGAACTCAACCGTCGGGTCTTTGCCTGTTGCTGTGCGATAGTTCTCATCCAACCAAGGCATTTGCTCTTTCAGCGGATGATGCCACAGTGGTGCGTCAGTCGCGCCCCAGGTGCCGGCAATGCCTTTAATTTTCTTCTCAAAAATCAGCCATTTAGCGACATCAGGTCCCATGCCGGGATAGTAGTTGTAATATTTGTCGTTGTTGAGCCGCCAGAAATGTTGGAACCCGGTATTGACGACAACCCAGTCGTTCTCACGGATTTCAAGCCCGTCTTTTTTCAAGGCTTTCTCAAAATGCTCTGGCTTCAATTCAACCCAGATGTCACCGAACTTCTTCGGGTCGCCGCCGGCGGCATCCCACTTGGCGTTGAACTCGTCTCTCAGATATCTCATATCAAGGATAACGCCGGAACCGATGCAGTACTCCAGCGGAATCTCGTCCAGGCTGTATCCGTTGCGCTGTCTGTCTACTTCTTCTTCGTGCAGCACGTGGTTCGGCGCATCCATATGCGTACCCGCGTGAAGTGTGCCGGTATATGTCATGGTGCGCTTGTGGAATCTCTCCAGATACTGTCCGCGTGGGAACAGCAGATCCTGCCGCACGCCCGGGAACGGCCATAGTGGAGTGTCTGATCCCCATGGAGCTGAGAGATCGTAAATTTTCGTCATCTTTGATCTGTCAAGGTGTAATTTGCTTTTGTCAAGCGGCATGTATGCCATAGTCTTAGTCCTCCTAAAAATTATAACTTCAATTATTAGACCGCACAGCAAGTCTATTCTATAACTAGTATCAAATTTTATACTCTGGCGGCGTCCAAGTCAAGCGATTTCGCGGTTTTTGTTCGATTTTTACAAATTCAGCACTCATAACTACACGCTGATTGCCTCGGCACAACGCACACCATCAACCGCGGCGGAGATGATGCCCCCGGCATATCCCGCCCCTTCGCCGCAAGGGAATATCCCGCGTATGCCGATTGTTTCGTAATTCTCCCGCTCAATCCGCACCGGACATGAACTGCGGGATTCCACAGCGGTCAGCACCGCGTCCAGGTCTCCAAATGCCGCAACCCGTTTGGCAAAGTCCGGAATCGCCTCGGCAATCGCCTGACAGATGAATGCCGGCAGCACGTCCCATAAATTGCAAAATTTTACACCAGGGCGATAGGTTGGATGCACGCTTCCCGCACCAACAGACGGAACACTTCGCAGGAAATCCCCTGCCAGTTGTGCCGGGGCATGAAAATTTTCACCGCCCGCAATAAACGCGGCGTGTTCGAGTCTGCGCTGGAATTCGATTCCTGCCAGCGGATTGTGTCCAAAATCTTCCGGCGTGACGGTTGCCAGAATCGCACCGTTGCAGTTCGCGCCATCCCGCAAAAACTCACTCATGCCGTTTGTAACGACGCCGGATGATTCCGATGAAGACGCAACGACATATCCGCCGGGGCATACGCAAAAAGTATACACAGACCGCCCATCCGGCAGATGTGTCACCAGCTTATAATCCGATGCGGGGAATCCCGTCGGATTCCCGTACTGTGACTTGTCAATCTCACGCTGCAAATGTTCTATCCGCACGCCAACAGAAAAATTCTTCGGCGAGAGCAGAACGCCGCTCCCATGCAGCATTTCAAACGTATCACGGGCGCTGTTGCCGGGTGCCAGAATCAGCTTGTCCGTCTCTATAGAGTACCGCGCACCCGCCGCTTCGACGGTAACACTTCGCAATTGCGCATTTGAAATCTCAATATCCGCCAAACGATGGCCGAACCTGATATCACAGCCGAGTGCGATCAACCGCTCGCGGATACGCGTTACCACATCGCGCAGCTTGTCGGTTCCGATGTGCGGCTTGGCCATGTACAAAATTTCATCCGGTGCACCGAATTCGGCTAATTTGTCGAAAACGTATCGGACGCGCGGGTCAGAAATCCCTGTCGTCAACTTACCGTCTGAAAACGTACCCGCGCCGCCTTCGCCGAACTGGACGTTGGACTCCGGATCAAGTGCCCCTGTACTCCAAAACCGCGAAATATCCCGCACCCGTTCTTCCACCGGCTTTCCCCGCTCAAGAATCACGCATTTTATCCCGGCTTCCGCCAGGCACAACGCCGCAAATAATCCCGCAGGACCCGTGCCGACGATGACAGGTTTTATCGTATTCGGCGGCTGTGGGAATTTATACGGCTCCGGCATCGCACACCGCGATACATTGGGTTTGCTTTTCACCGCCCACTCATCCGCCACTTCCGCAATGAGCGTATATACAAACTCAACACGCGACTTCTTGCGGGCATCTATCGATAATTTTTGGATCGAGAGATTGCCGATCTCGGCCTCCGCAACACCCAAAATCCCCGCCGCGATTTTACGCAAGGCGGGGATATCGGTTTTTTCAGTTAACCGGATATTTGATAATTTCAGCAAATTTACGCTTCCGGCGGCGTGATCAACACAACCAGCATCTGGCAAGCTGTCGAACCGTTATTCAATACCGATTTCTTCGTATTCGGGCCACAGTGATACGAATCCCCGGCGTACAGTGTCGTCTTGACTTCGTTGGGTGTATCCACTTCACTCTCAATATACATCTGTCCATCAACCACGTAATAGATCGTTTCTTTGGTGTTCGCGCCGTATGCGGTGTTACCGCCCGGCAGGAAGTGGCTCAGCCCCATTGTGACGATGCCGGAGTTTACGTCGCCAACGTCATGCAATCTTGTGGTACGTACATCGAAATGACCGGGTGCTTCATAAGTAACCGCTTCATTTCTGCGTGTGATTTTATAGCTCATGTATTCAACCGTCCTTTTAATTTGATAGTGGCCTATTTTATCACTATGTGTCTGAAATTTCAAGATAATCCTCAGGATAATTTATATTGCGCATCAAATTCGCATGCCAGAGTTCGCCCAGTTCCGCCGGATCTATAAATCTCACCCTGTCCGCACGCAAAATTTCCGTCATGCGATAGTCGCCTTGTTCAATCAACTGTCCGCACAGACCTAGCAGCTTTTTGCTATAGAATCCAAAAAGCGGCTCTAACCGACCATCCGGCAACCGAATCACTCCGGCATCAAACCCGTGGGAGAGTTCGCACACACGCAAAGCGGCCGCTGCCGTGGCGTTTGGCAGATCTGCTGCGGTCAGGAACACACCATCGTCCGAAACCGCCGTCAATGCCGCATAAAGCCCGCCGATCGGCCCCGCACCTTGGTAGATATCGGCAATGCGCGGCACTTCAATTTCCGGGTATTTCGACATATCGGCAACGCTGAGATATACTTTGAAGTTCTGAGAAAATCGTGTTACAATAGA
>WQVW01000049.1 GCA_009785655.1 Oscillospiraceae bacterium
CGGCCCCGGTGTGATCAGTGACATTACCGATATTATTTTGGAAGGCATAGAAGGCGCCATCGATGTTGACAGGATTGTGAGGCTTTGTGTAATCGTCCTTGGTATATTCGTGACAGGTTCTCTTGCCGCGTATGCGCAGGGGATGATTATGGTCACAGCGACACAGCGGTTTGCGCAAGGGTTGAGATCTGAAATATCGCAAAAAATCAACAAACTGCCGCTGAAGTTTTTCGACTCATCCTCAATCGGCGATATTCTCAGCCGTGTGACCAACGATGTGGATACGATCGCCCAGTCGATGAACCAGAGTGTGGGTATGATTGTGACAGCGGCTACATCGATTTTAGGCTCATTACTGATTATGTTCTTGACGAATGTACTGTTGACGGTGACGGCCATTGTGGCAACCATCGTGGGATTTTTCTTCATGAGTATGATTATGAAAAGCTCTCAAAAACACTTCCGGCGCAATCAGCGGCATTTAGGAGAGTTAAACGGGCATATTGAGGAAATTTACTCTGGCCACAACGTGGTCAAAGCATATAATGGAGAGCGCATGGCGACGGAGCTTTTTGATGAGATCAATGAAGATTTGTACGATGCCAACTGGAAATCACAATTTATTTCCGGCCTGATGATGCCGGTGATGTCGTTTGTCAGTAATCTGGGATTCGTTGCTGTCTGCGTCGTCGGTGCGGCACTTGCATTTAACGGCAGTATTACATTTGGCGTGATCGTTGCGTTCATGATGTTGGTGCGGCTATTTACACAGCCGCTGGGACAGGTGGCGCAGGCCATGATATCCATGCAATCAGCCGCCGCCGCGGCGGAGCGTGTGTTCGACTTCTTGGAGGCGGAAGACATGCCAGACGAAAGCGGTGTGACAGAGACGCTGACAGAAGTCACAGGCAATGTTGAGTTTGAACATGTAGTTTTCGGTTATTCACCGGACAAAACGGTGATCAAAAACTTTTCCGCCGACATAAAAGCCGGCCAAAAAGTGGCGATAGTTGGGCCAACCGGGGCAGGGAAGACCACCATTGTCAATCTGCTGATGCGATTTTACGACGTCAACAGCGGCGAAATAAAGGTGGACGGCGTGCCGATATCGAAACTCACGCGGGAAAACGTTCACGCGTTGTTCTGCATGGTTCTGCAAGATACATGGCTGTTTGAGGGAACAATTAGAGAGAATGTGATCTACAACAAGCAAGATGTGACTGATCAAGCAGTTGTGGATGCTTGCAAATCTGTCGGACTGCACCATTTTATTAAGACTTTGCCACACGGATACGACACGATACTCACTGAGAATGTATCCATTTCAGCAGGACAAAAGCAACTCTTGACCATCGCCCGTGCGATGATAGAAAACTCCCCGTTGCTGATTCTGGATGAGGCGACAAGCTCAGTCGATACGCGTACCGAAGTGCTTGTCCAGCGGGCGATGGATAAGCTTACCGAGGGCAGAACGTCGTTCGTCATTGCGCACAGACTGTCAACGATCCGGAATGCGGATATAATTCTGGTCATGCGCGAGGGTGATATTATCGAAAGCGGTAGTCATAATGCGCTGATCGAAGCCGGCGGATTCTATGCCGAGCTGTACAACAGCCAGTTTGAGGATGCATCGTAAGTCCGACTGAATATTATCGAAAAAGTCGGGAGACCAGACTTGGGTTCTGCTATCCTTTGATTAGAAGGGAGATTGAGGGATGGATGTTTTGACACAACTCAACCGGGCGATGGATTATGTGGAAGCGCATATCTGCGATGACATGGCGTTGGCTGATGTATCATCGGCTACGGTGTACTCGACGTATCATTTCGGGCGGATGTTTTACTATATCGCAGATATGCCGCTGTCAGAGTATATCCGCCGCCGGAAACTGTCACTGGCGGCGATGGACTTGCAGTGCGGGGATGCGAAAGTGATTGATCTGGCGGTAAAATACGGTTACGACAGCGCGGACAGTTTTACACGAGCCTTTGTCAGACAACACGGCGTGACGCCGTCTGTCGCACGTAAAACAGGTGTGATGCTGAAAATTTTCCCACCCTTGACCTTCCAAATAAAAATTGGAGGAGTGCATGAGATGAACTGGAGAATTGAACAAAAAGAAGCATTCGAGGTGTGCGGGATTGAGCGGTATTTTAAGCCCAGTGTGTGGGAGGATGGTGACGTGCCGCCGCTCTCCCCATTTTGGGACGAGATTCGCGAGAACGGCAGCTTGGAAAAGCTGATAAAACATGTGGGACGGAATGATTTAATGGCCATCTGTTGCCATGATGATGGCGGAAACCGCTGCCGTGACGAGAATAACGCAGACGATTTCCCATACATGATCTGCCTGCCGTGTGAGTGCGGCGGCGAGTGCAGCTCGGACGGATTCACAACGGCAACAGTGCCAAAATCTACTTGGGCTGTTTTCCGTGAGTCAACAGTTGGGTATGGCTTGGAGATACCAAGGCTCTTTCAGCGCGCACTCAGTGAATGGCTGCCGTCATCCGGATATGACAGAGCGCCTGGGCCTGATATGGAAATCTATGGGAGTGAGGTTGGCGGGAAGCTATTTGACGAGGTGTGGATACCGGTAGTAAAAAGATAAACAAAAAACAAAGCCTGTATTCATATCGAATACAGGCTTTGTCATGCATAAGCTTAGAATCTAAGTATCGGTTTGAGTGTTTTGCCGTTATGCGAATCCTCAAACGCTTGGTCGATGTCTTTGTAATCGTAGAATGTGTTGAGTTTATCGACAGGCAGGCGGCCTTCTTTATACAGCCGCACCAGCTCCGGAATGAACACTTTCGGATTTGAATAGCCCTCAACAGCACCTGCGAGGGTGACGCACGGGTTCATGATTTGCGGCTCTAGCTTGATCGGCACGGCCGCATCTGCTGTGACGCTGACCAGTATCGCAACGCCTTCCGCCGCCATCGAGTCCAGCATGGTCAGCACCATCTCCGGCACTCCGGCAGATTCCAGTGCGTAGTTGACACCTTTGCCGCCGGTGATCGCACGGATTTGCCCGGGGACATCGTCAGAGCGGCCTTCTATTGTATGTGTCGCACCGAATTCGATCGCGAGCTCTTTGCCGCGCCGCCCGTGTACCGCGATGATGGTTGAGCAGCCTGCCAGTTTCGCCGCCATGACTGCTGCGAGTCCAACTGAGCCGCAGCCGAATATCGCAATGCTGGAGCCTGGACGAGGCTCCATGCGGTTCAACACCGCACCGGCACCGGTTTGGATGCCGCAGCCGAGTGAGCAGAGTTCCGCCAACTCATCGTCACTGTCAACGTCCACTTTCACCGCGTTGCGCTGATTGACAATTGCGTGTGTGGCGAACGAGCCTTGGCCGAACATCACGCCGATTTCAACGCCATCGGCACCTTTCATGCGCTTAGTGCCATCGGCATAATTGCCGCCGAAGAGTGACCAGAACAGATTTTCGCACGCGAAGGGTTTGCTGCTTTTGCAAGCATCGCACACGCCGCATGACGGATATGAGAGGACGACACGGTCGCCGGCTTTAAGATCCGTTACGCCGGGGCCGACTTTTTCGACGACACCCACGCCTTCATGCCCTGCCACCATCGGGAATGTGACCGGTAGATACTGTTCAATGACGGCTGTGTCAGTATGGCATATCCCGCTGGCGACCATTTTGACCAGCACCTCGTTTGCTTTTGGGTCGGCGAGTTCCACCGACTCGAAGTTTAATTTACCTTTTTCACGCGTTACCGCAGCTGTGATTTGCATAATTGTTTGCCTCCTTTAAAAATGTCCATGTTAAATTGATTATACAATACAAGCGTCGCGAATTCAAGCCACTATGATTTTTTGTTAAACTTTTTTTAAGTTTAACGCCGGAATCAAAAGTAAGTCTTGACAATTTCGGCCGCCGCCGTTATAATACTAAACGTTAAAGCCATGCTGATGGCCCTTAAAGCGCGTCAGGCGGCGCGCATTTGGAGGGAGGGAAAATAAAATGTCGGAAGTCCATGTCAAGGATAATGAGTCTCTGGATAGTGCCTTGAAAAGATTTAAGCGTAATTGCGCGAAATCAGGCGTCCTCTCGGATCTGAGAAAGAAAGAGTATTATCAGAGTCCAAGCGTTAAACGCCGTAAAAAATCTGAGGCGGCGCGTAAGAACAAGAATAAAAAATATTAATTAACTGAAATTATTTAACCGGACTGTTGAAATACAGTCCGGTTAATCGTTTATCGCGCTTTTACTGCAAAGTTCCAGGCATCGCGACACATGTCATCAATCGTCAATTCCGCTTTCCAGCCCATCAATTGTGCTGCCTTTGCGGGCGAGGCGTAATACTCAGCCAGGTCTCCAGCACGGCGCAGGCCAATTTTATGCGGCACTTTTACGCCGTTTACACGCTCAAACGCTTCGATTAACTCAAGCACACTGGTTCCACGCCCACTGCCGAGATTTATCGCTTCCACACCGGTGTGATCTATGCAGTATTTTAATGCGCTGACATGTCCCTTTGCCAAGTCAACAACATGAAGATAATCGCGTATACAACTCCCGTCCCGTGTGGGGTAGTCGTCTCCGAACACAGTGAGTTCCGGCAGTTTTCCGGCGGTTGCCTGCGTGATAAACGGCATGAGGTTGTTGGGGATACCATCTGGATCGTCGCCAATCAGTCCGCTTTTATGTGCGCCGACCGGGTTGAAATAACGCAGAAACACGGCGGAGAGGTCGCTTGCCGCTACCACATCAGAGATTATGCGTTCACACATCTCTTTGGTGCTGCCGTATGGGCTCGATGCCGCGCCGAATTGCAAGGATTCCGTATACTCCACAATCCCGGGATCCCCGTATACGCACGCGGATGAGCTGTAGACAAGCCGCGTGACTCCGTGTTTTGCCATCGATTCAAGCAGCACCAATGTGCTATCCAGATTGTTCCGGTAATATTTCAACGGCTCCCGCACCGATTCGCCGACGGCTTTGAAGCCTGCCAGATGAATTACCGCATCAATCGTGTACTTTTGAAACATTTGCTCAACCCCGGATTTGTCGGTCAGGTCGATCTGACAAACGGCCGGGGTTTTTCCTGTTATTGTCTCTATGCTTTTGATCACATCAGCAGAAGCATTTGAAAAATTGTCGGCGATGATCACGTCATATCCCGCGTCCAAAAGCTCCACCGCGATGTGTGAACCGATGTATCCGGCTCCGCCAGTCAGTAATATCATAACCACTATTTCCTTTTACAAATAAAAATGATCTCCCGCCCGCCGGGTGGGGATTTGTCGTATCAAAAATCAAATATTATCATACAATTGCGATAATTCATGTATAAATTTCCCACTTTGACTGATTATAGCATAGCTTCTGATATTTTTGCAAATTATAATGCTATCAATCAAACAAGAGGTGCAATCACATTGAGCAAGAAACATATCGGTAAGCAGAGCGTCGCGCTGCCGAACCCGCCATCTATTGCCGGACACGCCTGCATTGTCGGAAAAAAAGAGGGCGAAGGCCCGTTGCGCGATAGCTTTGATCTTATAAATGAAGATTCTTTTTTCGGTGAGCAAACATGGGAGAAAGCCGAAAGTGCTATGCAGAAGATGACATTGTCAATGGCACTTGATAAGGCGTCGCTTCCGCCATCGGCGGTTGAATACGTATTTGCGGGGGACTTGCTGAATCAGTGCATTGGCTCATCATTCGGACTGCGTGACATGGATATTCCGTTCTGGGGGCTGTACGGTGCGTGCTCGACAATGGGGGAGAGCCTGTCGCTGGCGGCGATGGCTATAGACGGTGGATTCGCCGACACGGCGGCGGCGATTACGTCCTCTCACTTTTGCTCTGCAGAACGCCAGTTCCGGTATCCGCTGGAATACGGCGGACAACGCCCGCCGACTGCGCAATGGACGGTAACGGGCTCCGGCGCTGTTGTGCTGACCGCTGACGGGGAGGGGCCGTATATCACGCACCTGACATGCGGGAAGATTGTGGATCAAGGAATCAAGGACGCGAATAACATGGGTGCGGCGATGGCACCGGCGGCGTACTCAACACTCCGTGCCCATTTTGAAGATCTGGCGATCGCACCCTCGCATTATGATCTCATCGTCACAGGCGACCTTGGCGCAATTGGTGCCGGGATTCTGGTGGACTTTTTCCGCAATGACGGGATTGATATCGCGCCGAATTATGATGACTGCGGCCTGATGATATTCTCTCGCGATGCACAGGATGTCCACGCGGGCGGTTCTGGCTGCGGATGCTCGGCAGCTGTGTTGACAGGACATTTGTTAAATGGAATACGCACCGGCAGGTGGCAGAAAATCCTATTTGCCGCGACTGGCGCGCTGCTCTCGCCGGTTTCAACGCAGCAGGGCGAGACGATTCCAAGCATATGCTACGCGGTGAGCATATCTAATACGAGATAAGCAGAGGTATGTTATGGACACTTTAATTATGTATGGCAAAGTTTTTCTCGTCGGCGGACTGCTGTGTCTCATTGGGCAGATTCTTATTGACAGAACGAAGTTGACCCCGGCGCGGATTCTGACGGCCTATGTTGTTGTCGGCGTGATCTTGGGTGCTGTGGGACTGTATAAACCGCTTGTCGAATGGGCCGGAGCGGGTGCCACCGTGCCGCTCACAGGGTTCGGATACCTATTGTCTGAGGGGGTAAAAAAAGCGGTGGATGAAAAAGGGATTCTGGGCATCTTCACCGGCGGGCTCACGGCAGCCGCAGCCGGACTCTGCGCGGCGGTGGTGTTTAGCTTTATATTTTCGATGGTGTCAAAGCCTGCGAACAAGGGATAAAACCCACGAAAAACAGGTGTTCTGTTAAAGCGTCGAATAATTGCCGTGCGGGATTTTCTGCGTGAAACATTGAAAAATAAACAGTTGACAAACCTGTCTGCACAAGCTATAATTAATTCCGCACTTGCGAGAGTGCTGGAACAGGTAGACAGGCACGTTTGAGGGGCGTGTGTCTTATGGCGTGCGGGTTCAAGTCCCGCCTCTCGCACCAAAAATTCCTTACTTAAACCTACACTAAAAAAATTACTGTTTTTTAGGGGTTTGGGGTAGTGAAAATATCATGCAAAGAAAAGTGGGCATCCAATTTGGATTGCTCATTTTTCATACTACGTATTTTTTCTTAAACTCACGTTTCTGCGTGACAAAAATAAGTAACCGTAGTATGCTTAAACGAGGATACGATTTACAATGAAAAAGATTTTAGTTACAATCCTTGTGGTCGTTATGATTACGATGAGAAAGTACAAGATCATTAACAAAGAGAACTTGCCAAAAGACGATGGATTTATTATCGTTCTCAATCATAGGGACTATTGGGACTTGCCGCTTGTGATCAGCATTATGGGATCCAAACGGTCTGTACATCCTTTAGTTAAAGTTGAACTAGAAAAGCAACTTGCGGGAAGAGTTCTCGGTTTTATGGGCGCAGTATTTGTAAATAGAAAAGACCCCGAAGATCGGAAACTCGCAAGGTTGAAACTTGTAGGACTTGTTTTGAATGGTAGCAATGTGCTGATTTGCCCGGAAGGTACACGGAATAAAACTGACGCACTATTGCTCCCGTTTGCTGGGTGCGGAGCCGTGAGCATAGCCCAAACAACCGGGCGTCCCATTGTGCCGTTCGCAATAAGTAGATACGGGACAAAAAACAGGCAAAGGTTTATTAGAATTTGCAATCCGTTTTATGTCGGCGCAGAGGATGATTTAGACGAAGCTAACAACAGATTGCGCACATATTTATATGACGCGCTCTTAGAAAACACAAGATTGCAGAAGGGATAACTTAAGTTATGAACATAGGCATTGATATTGACGGAGTATTGGCAGATTTACAAGGCTTTCATAGCAAACATGCGCCGCTGTTCTTCAATATGAAATTCAATCGTAATATTGCCGATAAAACACAGTGCGACATTCGGGATATGTTTCAATGTCCCGAAGAAGAACGATATGAGTATTGGAAAAAATATCTACTCAAATACATAATAGTTGAACCTGCTCGAAAGGGAGCGAAAGGAGTAAGCCGCAAACTCCGTACGGACGGGCATACTGTATACATCATTACAAAGCGTGTATTTACTTGCAATGACGATTTTAAGGGTAAGCTTATGCGTTTTATCGTGAGGAATTGGTTATGGCGCAACGGAATTAAATATAATGAAATTATATTTTGCGACGAGGCCATTCCTGACAGCAAGCGTACCGTCTGTTTGGACAAGCATATCGACGTTATGATTGAAGATGAAGCGGTGAATATCAACGTGATTGCGCCCATTGCAAAAGTAATTTGCTTTGACACAAGTTATAACCGGGAGTGTGAGGGCGAGAATATTTCTCGGGCGCGAGACTGGGGCGAGGTTTATAGGCTGATAGAGGGATAAGACCTTTTATGTAACAGTGTGTAATTGCATGTAACGATGTGTTATCATCTCAAATCCCTGCCCCCTCAAAAATGAGATATGTTTTGCACGGAGGAGTAGTTGATGGCTGCTCCTTTTCTTGTTGGAAGGTTTGCATATTCATTATAAATATGCTAAAATATGAAAAAATAAACAAAGATGAAACAGGAGCGGTGCAGAATGCCAAATATTTTAATTATAGATGATAACCAAGAAATACTTGCGGCCAATACTGTCTACCTATCTGGAGAGGGATTTGATGTTGAGACTGCTGATACAGGCATGGAAGCGATAGTATGTATAAAAAGCCATCAATATGATTGCATCATATTGGATGTGATGCTGCCGGATATTGACGGCTTCTCTTTGTGTAAAGCAATCCGAACTATCACCGATACGCCTGTTATCTTTTTGACTTGCAAGGATGGACAGGATGATAAAATAATGGGGCTCACAATCGGCGGGAATGATTATATGACAAAGCCGTACAGTTTGAAAGAGCTCACCGCACGCA
>WQVW01000050.1 GCA_009785655.1 Oscillospiraceae bacterium
CCGCGCTTCTGCTTCCAGTGTAAAGGTTTTGATTTCTACCTGCCCGGAAAAATACTCCTCAACACGGGCGTTAAACACCCCCATTGAGCTTTGGCGGGCAGCAAAGTACGCATTACTCTTCGTGCTGACAATCGCTGTAATGACAAGTCCAACAAAAATGGCTCCCAATGCGACAAGCGTCAAAATCCAATTGATCCTGAACATAAAGATCAGCGCACCTGTAATGGTGACGAAAGATGTGAACAAACGCATGATCGCATTTCTCATTATTTCATTCACCTGCTCCAAGTCATTGGTTACACGGCTTTGGATCTCGCCTTTTTTATGGCTGTCATAAAACTTCAGGGGCACCTTTGCAAGCTTCTCGCTCAGTCTCTCACGCAGAGACAACACCAGTTTTTGTGATACATCCGCCATCAAAAATTCCTGGATATAGGTAAACAAAGCGCCGATAAGATATATCGCTGCAAGCATCAGCACATACTCAGACAGTAGGGAAAGATTAATGTCTATAGCGCCAATGCTCAATACGGCCGGCATCAATCCGTCGAAGATGACGTTAATCGCATTGGCGAAAATCTGCGGTGCCCATAAGTTAATCAATACGCCAGTGATCGCACAGAGCATGGCTGCGCCCAATCGCCATTTTTGCGGGGCAAGTGTTTTTATCATGCGGCGAATGGTTTTCCGGCTGTCTTTCGCCTTATCGGTAGACATTCCATCACTGGAGCTGCCCATGACATCATAATTATTATTTTCCGAGCTCATTGCAGAGTTCCTCCTCACTTAACTGAGATTTTGCAATTTCTAAATAGACTTCACAGTTTTCCAACAACGCTTTGTGCGTTCCACGGCCAACGATTTCACCCTCATCCACAACAAGGATTTGATCCGCGTCTTTGATCGTGGTAATGCGCTGCGCCACGGTAATCACAATGGCATTCTGCGTTACATCTTTCAATGCATGGCGCAAGGCGGCGTCAGTTTTTAAATCCAGCGCGGAAAAGCTGTCATCAAATATATAGATATCCGGTTTCTTCATCAGCATCCGGGCGATAGAGAGCCGCTGCCGCTGTCCGCCGGAGAAATTGCGTCCGCTTTGAACGACTTCGGCTTCAAACTGATCCCCACGCTCATCAACAAAATCTTCCGCCTGGGCGATTTGCACCGCCTGCTGCATATCTTCCAATGTGGCATCCTTGTTCCCATGCCGCAGATTATCTGCGATGGTTCCGCTGAACAGAAACGCCCGCTGCGGCACGAATCCGATCTTTGCCCGCAGCTCTTCCTGCGGCAAATCTTTTATGTTGACGCCGTTTAACGTGATTTCTCCGCCTGTTGCATCCAGCAGCCGCGGAATCAATCGCGCTATCGTGCTTTTGCCGGAGCCTGTGCCGCCGATGATGGCGGTGGTAGTCCCTGCTTCACACTCAAAGTTCAGGTTATGCAGCACAGGATTTTCCGCGTCTTTGTATCGGAAGCTCACATCTTTAAAACAGAGTTCCAGCTTGGTATCATCTTTGATGTGCGCCGTTCCGTCTGTGATTTCCGGCCTGTATTCCAACACCTCACGAATACGGGCGGCACATACCTTGGCGCGTGGAATATATATACCGACAAACACCGCCATCAATACATACATTAAGATGTTCATGCCATACTCCAGCACGGCGGTAATGTCACCGATCTGCATGTCTCCGCTGTTGACCCTGATGCCGCCGAACCAGACAATCGCCACAGTTCCAAGACTCATAAACAGCATAACGACAGGCATTATCGCGGCAAAAATGCGGTTGATCCTGATATTCAGTCCGGCAAAACGCTTAAATGAAGTATCCATGCTTTCCCGTTCCAGTGTGGTACGGTTGAAAGCCCGTACCACGCGGATACCTGAAATAAACTGAGCCACCCGGTCATTGATTTTATCCAGCCCTTTTTGAATTTCAGAAAACAGCGGAAAAACCCGTGCAGCAACCAACCCGGCAACCACTAACAAAAGCACGGACGAAATCAAAAGGATTAACGCCATATACGGGTCACTTCTGAATGACAGAATCAGCCCCACCACTAGCACAAACGGCGCAGGCAGCAGCATTTCAAACGTCATGCTGAGTGTGGTTTGCAGCTGCTCGATATCATTGGTCGCCCTTGTGATAAGGGACGACGAGGAAAAATGCCCAAAGTCCTGGTAGGACAGCTGTTGGGTATGCTCAAACAATCGTTTACGCGTGTTTTTTGCAAACAACGTCGCTACCCAGGCTGAGTAGTATGTACCCAGCACAGATGCAATCCCCGATAAAATGGCCACGCCTAACATCAGTGCACCGACTGACAGCACATAGTCCTGATCTCCCATCACCACACCGTTGTTGATGATTCTGGCCGTAAGGCGCGGCAGATACATGGTTCCGGCGATTTGAAGGGTAATAAATACAATCAGCAACAGTATTTTAAGTTTTCCAAGTTTCGCCTGTCTAAATAGTTTTAGCATGTGTTTAAATATTCTCCCTATAAAATGTTTTTTGCGTCAAATCCAAGCACTGATAGAAGTCAGCTATCAGTGCTTCTACCTTATCCGGTGACCCGGCATTCAACAGCTCTTCCAAAAATCCTTCGGTCGTCCAGGAAACGAACTTGCAGATTAACTGCGGGTCAACGCCCGGCTTCAACTGTGTAAAGTCTGTTCCGCCCATCAGCATATTGTCATAGTGGACTTGTTCAGCAATAAAGCCTTGCGCGACATCCTCCGCCACCTCTGGGTCTTTTTCATGATACAAGCTGTTCATAAAACTGATCAGTGCTGGATATTCTTTCAGTGCGGCCACCTGGATGCCCGTTACGATTTTCAGTTTCTCAAAAAAATCGGTGATATCGGGTGTAAGCTTATCCTCAACTGCCTGTATCAAACGTGTGTAACTTACACTCATTAAGTAAAAATATAAGGCCTTTTTGCTGCCGAAGTAATAGGTAATCATCCCCTTTGTCGTATCCGCCTCCTGCGCGATATCGCCTATTGATGCCTTCCGGTATCCCTGTCGCCCGAATACTTTGAACGCGGCATTGATGATATGATCCTGCTTTTCCGCGCGAAGTTTAAAGAAGTTTTCCAGTGTCATTGACATTGCCGGGACCTCCTTTTCCAAAGTGCGCAATACAAAACGCATTGGTCATTGTGGACTTTTTGTTTTGTACTTTACGAATCGTCTATTATGATAACCGATCTTCTTCCGGCTGTCAATAGTGTTTGGAAAAAATTTTGACGGAAACCGCAAAATGCCGCTTCCGCCATACTTCATATGCATTTCAGGTAACCTTACCTCTTCTTCGCAATCATCCGCTCAAAAGCGTGTTGATGATGGATTCCACCGGGGTGTTCATCCTCGAATATGTCTTCCACATGATAGATCAGTTCCCAGTCTGAATAAAACGCAGGCAATTCGCCGACATCAAAAAGGGATTTTGTAAACGGCGCATTATCCGGCGTCGCAGGCAGTCGGTTCGTAAAAACAGTGATAGCGTTATAGCCGCCAACAGTGGTGTGAAGTTTCGCCCGTTCTAAAAACGCATCCCGTCCTGCTTTTTCGCATAAATGCAATACGCCGCTTGAGATGATTACATCGTAGTCCTTCTCAAAAACAAATTTTGTCAAATCTCCATGCGTAAAATTTACATCAACATTTCGCGCATTCGCTATCTTTTTCGCTTTTTCAACGCCCGCTTCAGAGATATCGAAAGCATCCACAACAAAACCTTTCTCCGCAAGAAAAATGGAGTTCCTCCCCTCCCCACAACCTGCGTCCAAAACAGTTCCGCCCGGTGGAAACAGCGTCCAATACTCCGTTATATCGGCGGAGGGACTTTGCGTGAAAGTAGATACAGAGTCGTCGCGATAGCTTGTCTCCCAAAATGGCTTTTCCATACGATACCTCCCTTAATATTCACTCCACTCATGCAGCGATTTTCCGTCTTTGTCTTTTAAATTCACCCAGGTATTGTCTCCACCAAAGCGCAGAAAAATGCCGAGTTCATTAGGGGACGGAAAGATGAGGTCTTCCGTAGTGACACCATCGTCAATTTTGTCTGCATGATCAGCACGCAGTGTTTTGGCGAATTTTGCAGAAAAATTCAAAGAGCCATCCTTGTTCAACTGCGGGTCAGGCGTTAATTTTGCGCCGGCTTTCAGCAGCAGCTCTTTCCTGTGTTTCCAGAATACTTTCCCATAACTCCCTCTATCAGTGAAAGTGAACTCAATATCGCTGATTTCCTCGCGCCATTTGTGTCTATCCTTCATCATAAAATCCGTCCTCCACAAATATTTTTTCTTTCGAGGTGCGCTATTGCTTGTACCCTTTATAGCTCCCGCAAATTCTGTTTCCACCGCCGGAGCTTTTCTTCAAAGCGCATCGCGGCGTGCGCCGGACTTGTTGAGGGCAGCACGTTTTTCTCAATATTCCCTATTCCGCGTTTGTAGAACGTATACGCGTTGTTCCCGTTGAAAAAGACGCGACGGATACCGTGTTCCGCAATAAACTCTGGCAGATCTGTGTTGTAAACTGGGTGACGTATGGTTGAATCCAGCGCGGATTCCGCCTCGCATTCGGCGATTACATCCCACAGGGCGATGCCGCTTTCGGTTAGAATGGATTGCTTGCATTCGTAACTCTCTCCGCCGAACGGAATATCAAAAACCCCGTAGATAATCCGCCAAAATTGATTGCGCGGGTGGGCATAATATTCGCCTTTGTCACGGGAAATGGGACTGGGGAATGTCCCCAGAATCAGAAACCGCGGGTTGTCGCCAATAATCGGCGCAAACCCGCGGAAAACTTGTGGCTTATCCAAAAACGCGCTCCGCAACCACCGCGCCGTATTTGTCCATCTCGTCACATGCAATCTCTTTGACCCCTGGGAATATCGGCAGCCAGCTGCTGAATATCGGCAGATATCGCTTGGTTGGCGCGTATTTATCCAGCGCCTCGCGTATATGCGCGCGGATGGCTTCTTCCGTCACACCCGGGTAATCGATACTCGGCATATCCAATCCGCCGAAAAGCAGCAGTTTGCCTTCCGTTTTCTCGACAATCGCCGGGAAATTATTTTCCGGCGTCACGCCTTGCCACACATCAAGCCCAGCTTCGACCATATCCACACAAATATCCTCCGCATGGCAATCACAGTGATTCATCGTGATCACGCCTCTGGATTTGATGTATCCGAAGAATCGCTCATACAGCGGTTTCAGTATCTCACGCCAGACTCTGGGCGGCAAAAACAGCTGCGTTTTGCTGCCCCAGTCGTCAAAGTTGGTGATAATATCAGGTTTGAGATTATCGATGCAGAGTCCTGCGGCTTTTATCTTCCAATCGGTATACGCGGACAGCATTTCATACATATCGTCCGGCTCTAAGAGGAAGTTTTCAAGCGCATCCTCAAATCCCATTAGTGCATGAGAAAACTCAAACATGCCCCTGGGGGACTGTGCCATCACCAGCTTATTTTCACGGTCAACGGAATCCGCGATTTTATGCGTGTCCGTCCAGTCAAGGTTGTCTAACGATGGAAAATCGAAAAATTCGCGCCAGCGCGTGATGTCTTTAACCACTTTTTTGTCGCCATGATTATTAGGCGTGGGGCCAGGCTGGTCATCCGGCCAATCCCAGATAACGCCCCAAGCATCCGGAACGTCAACGCCGCCTTTCGTTGTGCGGCCGTGGGCATGTGCTGTGGCATCCAGTATGTACGGCGGGCCTGAGCCTGCCGGAATGTTGAAGCAGTTGAACGGATCGCCAAGCCAGCGGGGGTTGTCGTTGTTTACAAGTCTAAGAAAATTCTCTCTCGGTGTCGGCATATTATTAATCACTCCAGTATAATCACTTTTATTGTCAATATAGATTTTAGCCTATTTCCCGGCTAAAAACAATACAAACCTCAAAAAACATTCGTTGACAGATGTAATTTTACTCTGTCGCCCCTTCTCGAGGGGGCAATTTTTTCTGTTCCCGATAAGCAACCAGATCTTCTACAATGTTCATAAACACCTTAGCAACGGGGATTGCCACGATCATACCCATAATGGTGCCGCCAACTGCACCGCCGATCGCACCGCCAATTGATCCGCCCAGCGATACGCTGATGATAACCAACAGCGGGCTAAGCCGCAGTCCTGTGCCATACAGCCGCGGCTGCACAAAGTTTGCGTCAAGCTGCTGGACAACAAGCAGCAGGATTGCACCGATCAAACCCACAGTGAAGCCCTGCGTCACCAATACAACGATGATCGCCACAAGCGTTGCGATGATTGAGCCGAAATACGGAATGAAATTCATAACCCCCAGCAAAAGCCCCAAAACCAATGCGTAAGGAGAACGCAAAATCACCAGTATCAAGGTGCCTGCCACCAACATGAAAATACAGTCCATAATCAAGCAGAATATGTACTTTTTGAAATACTGATTCACCTTGCTGCCGTATTCTAAGATTACGCGGCTTGCGTTCTCTTTCAGAAACGCATTCAACATACGCTTGATGAAATTGCCTAGATTTTTCATTTCAAATAAAAAGTAGATTGAGGATATAAACGCCAATATCCACCTGAATAAAATCGCCGCACCGCCGAAAAAAATGGTGCTTAGATAGGAAGCCAGTCTATCATAAGAAATAAAATTCGTGATGATATCCAGCGGCGATGTGATGTCAGAATATTCACCCGCCAGTGACATAAAGAAGGCTTCTAAATCTATGTTGAAGGGCAGCTGTCTTGCGTTTAGGTTTGCTATAAATTCCTCCAGCTGCTGATAATGTGCCGGAAGTTGATCGACCAAATTCACTATGCTGAAGAAAAGGCGCGGTAAAACAAGCCACAGTGTCATGACGATAAGCACAATGAATATGAGATATATTAGCGCAATACTGATGCCTTTTTTGAATTTAACCAAAAACTTGATTTTGCTTTTTTCAAACAGCCGCTGCATCGCTGTACAAGGGATGCTGAGTAAATACGCAATGATAAATCCGTAAATAAACGGACTGATCACACGAAAGAACCAGCCGATTCCACCGGCGATTGAGCCTAAATTAGAGATCAAGAACCAAACGACGATAACGGCCACAGCCAGCGTAAAATATGACAATATTCTGAATCGCGAACTATTTCTACGGTTCAAATCTGCACCACCTTGTTGTTTAATCAATGTTAAAGAATGCGGACGGACACGGGTTCCCCTGCATAGGTTATTAAGGCTTCACATGCATTCCGCCGTCCACAAACAGAGAATGTCCTGTTGTATGCGCGGCCAGATCAGACGACAGCCACAATGTGGCTTGCACAACATCTTCCATCCTGCCGAACTTGCCCATCGGGATCACACGGTCTTTCAGGGTTTCTTCCATTTCACTATCAGATGCCAGGGAGTTTATCATCATCTGCGTGCCATATGTCGGGCCGGGGCAGACACAATTGACGCGGATGCCTTGTCCCGCGTTTTCATTTGCCGCCATCTCAGTCAACGCAATGACGCCGGCTTTTGAGGAACCGTAAGCATGGAATCCAGGCGCAAACCTGTCACCGCCGGTGCTGCCGGTATTGACAATTGACCCGAACCCTTGCTTTTGCATTTGAATCAGTTGGTGCTTGAGGCAGAAGAACGTGCCTGTCAGATTGATATCAATGATTTTCCGCCAGTCTCCCGCATAAGTCTCCGTCAGCGAGGTGTATGGAATCCTGACCCCATCCGGCCCGATGCCGGCGCAGTTGAATGCAATATCTATCCTGTCACGCGCCGCGGCGATCTCTTCAATCACCGATTTCACCGCCTGCTCATCAGACACATCGCATATAAAGCGTCCCGCCATCCCGCCGGCACTTCGTATAACGCTCACCGTTTCCGAAGCGTCGGCGATATCCACGCAGGCAACCAATGCGCCGCGTTCAGCAAACGCAATCGCCGCCGCACGGCCAATTCCGCTTGCCGCGCCGGTGACAACAGTGATTTTTCCGTCAAAGTCGAAAGACACTACTAAATCCTCCCTGTATTAATTGCGCTTATTGGTATTACCCCTCAATAAGATTGTAGCCGTCCCAACTCACTGCCAGCGCCTGATTCCCTGTCAGCGGAATATGCGGCAACGGTAGATCTGTTCTTGCCTCCGTATCTGCCGGGCAATGAAACGAGAGATAGGCGTTTATCAGGCAAAGTCCTGTCGTTTTTTTGTCATAGGGGTCGCCCGGCGGGTATGGTCTAAGAATATTCGGCGCGGCAATCAGGCTGCCTGCGCTTGCGCCTACATATACTTTGTTGGCATAGACCATTTTCTTTACAATTTCGTCAAACCCAGTCTCTCTCAAGCGGCGCAACAGATGAAGGGTATCGCCACCTGTGAAATAGATTGCATCGTATTCCATAGCCTGCTCCAAAGACAGGGAATCGTCAATGTCATATACGCGTATGTTGTTTGGCAGAACCCCGGCGCTTAGCAACTCGGCAAAACATTTTCCAGCGGCGGGACGGGATTCGTCACTGTTTGCCGCTGTCGGGATAAACAGAACTTTCGTCCGGTCAACAGGTTTCCCGAGCATATCCCAAAACTTGCGGAGGATACGATCCGGATTTCCGCCGTCGAAGCTGCCGCTCCACCCACTGTCTGTCAGCAACACGTTTCTCCATGCCTGCTTGCCGGATTCCACATTTGCCATCGCCGTCACCTATGCCTGTTCACAAGCTCGGCGGTCGTGCGGTACGCCTCGTTGATCACCTTTTCAATCGGCCAGGAATAATACTCCGGGCGCAGTGTTTCGACGGATATCGGGCCTTTGTAACCGATGGCTTTGAGATTCATCAGGCAGTTGTCTAGGTCAATCGCCCCGGAGTCGCAGAATCTGCGGTGTTGGGGCAGCAGAACCCCCAGCGGTTCGTC
>WQVW01000051.1 GCA_009785655.1 Oscillospiraceae bacterium
TGAACGAAAATCTGGAGCTGAAGTTCGACATTTTGGCAAAGATTGAGGCAACATGCCCGAACGTTAAAGCCATCTGCTCAGTCAGTTCGACGATTACACCGGATCAGATGGGGCAGAAGATGACGAAGTACAAAGACCGTCTCGTCGTCACGCATCCATTCAATCCGGCGCATATGGTTCCGTTCTTTGAATGCTGCGGCGGCGCGGCGACAGATCCGGCGGTGATGGATTTTGTTGTGGAACTGCTGGAGTCGCTTGACCGCAAGCCGGTTGTGCTGAAAAAACCAACGCCCGGATTTATCGGCAACAGACTGCAATTCGCGCTATGGCGTGAGGCACTGAGTCTGGTCGAAAGCGGCATATGCGATCCACGTGACATTGATACGTGTCTAAATTACAGCTTCTGCCCGCGTTATACGTCTATCGGGATTTATGAGCATTTCGACAATGGCGGCCTGATGCTGAATCAGGCGGGATGCAACGGTACGTTCCCGCATTTGAGCAATGTAACAGAAGCTCCGCCCGCAGTAACCGACCGTATCGCCAAAGGCGAACTCGGCGCACGATCAGAGGGGAAAATCGGATTCTACGATTGGAACGGCGTTGATATGGAAGCGTATCAAGCGCGTGTGAACGCCCCGTACTGGCGGTTTATTGATTGGGATTTGCCTAAAGAATAGGGGGCGTGTCCCTGTAGGGACGGTCGCCCTCGACCGTCTGTGGACGACCGGGGCGGTCGTCCACACAGAGTAACGGCCGATTAAAACAGGAGGATTAATATATGACATACGACAATAACAACGGCGGCGAATACGGAAAGTATTATATCCAAGATTTGCAAACGCCACCTGGGATGATGTCCCTGGACATGCAGGAAATTTACAATAAATTCGCAACACGCGTCCTGTGGATGGACGGCAACGTCTGCCCCGGCGCGTTCCAGATGAACGTCGCGTGGTACACAGGTATTCCCGAACGTGATCCGATGTTCCCGGAACACGATCACTCTCACGCGGAGCTTGTCGGCTTCTTCGGCTCGAATCCGGACGATCCGTATGACCTTGGCGGCGTGATTGAGTTTGCAATCAACGGCGAAAACCACAGACTGACAAAGACAACGTTGATCTACATCCCCGGCGGCATTCCACACAGTCCGCTGAGAATCGTTCAGGTGGATCGCCCGATATTCCATTTCTCCGTCGTGATGAATGCGGAATACGACGCGGAAGATATCTATAAGTAGGGTGCATATTATGGCTAAAATTGTTACACTTCAAGAAGCTGTGAGCCACGTAAAAGACGGTGATTTGCTTGTCGTCGGCGGCTTCGGCTCATACGGTAGTCCGGAAGAACTTTTGGAAGGGCTTGCCGTCAGGCATAAAGAAACTAAAAGTCCGAAAGGTTTGACCATTACCTGCGGCATCACACCCGGTGATAAGCTGGAGACGCAGGGAGAAAACGGCAAAGGCTATGAACTTGGCGTCAACCGCCTGCGGGCAGACGGGCTTATCAGTACCGTGCTCTGCGGCAACCTGACCGACGCACGGGCGATTGCTTACGATGTCGGCGACAACAAAATCGCCGGATACCTGCCGCCGATGGGCGTGATGGTGAATCTGTTCCGCGCTGTGGCAGGCGGCAGACCGGGATTGATTACAAAAGTCGGACTTGGTACATTCTGTGACCCGCGAAATGAGGGGTGTGCCGTCAACGAAAAAGCGCGTCAGCAAGGCCCGATTGTAGAACTGATGGCAATCGACGGCGAGGAATATTTATTCTACAAAGGCTTTAAGCCGAACGTCTGTTTTATCAGAGGTACATATGCCGACGAGGATGGGCATATATCAATGGAACGCGAAGGTCTGCACGGGACAGAGCTTGAGATCGCCGTTGCCACAAAAAACAGCGGTGGGATTGTGATCGTTCAAGTCGAAGAAATTGTAAAACGCGGCAGTTTGCGGACGAAGAACATCAGACTGCATGAGAAGTTTGTAGATTATATTGTCCGGGCCGAAAATCCTGACAATCACCGCCAATGCTATGCAACGCCAAAATATCGGCCAGAGCTTGCGGGAGAGGCCAAATTCGCCACCGGTGGTGTCGCACCGTTGCCGTTTACACTGCGTAAAGTGATTGCACGCCGCGCAGCGATGGAACTTAAACCCGGCATCATTATCAACATCGGCAGCGGCATGCCGTCCGGTATCGGCAGCATCGCGGCGGAAGAGGGTTTGGGTGAGGGTATGACCGCTTCGGTTGAATCCGGACCCATGGGCGGACAAGTGCAAGCTGGAATGGCGTTCCCCGGTGTGGCCAACGCGGACGCAATCTTCTCACAAACCGATACGCTGGACATGTATGACGGCGGAATACTTGACATGACATTCCTGGGCGCGGCGGAGATTGACGAAAAAGGCAACGTGAACGTATCTAAGTTCGCCGGAAGATGCATCGGTGCCGGCGGATTTATCGACATTTCGCAGAACACGAAAAAAGTGTTCTTCATGGGTAACTTCACCGCTGGAAAGCCAAAGCCAGACATTGAGATCACTGGCAGCGGGATCAATATCAAGCAGGACGGCTCGGATCTGAAATACGTCAAAAACGTGCAGCAGATCACGTTTTCCGGTGAGTATGCGGTAAAAAGCGGACAAGAGGTCATGTATATCTCTGAACGCGCTGTGTTCAAGCTCACGCCGGAAGGGTTGATGCTGGTCGAAATTGCCCCTGGGATTGACTTGGAGAAAGACATACTTGGCAAGATGGAATTTATGCCGCTGATCAGCCCGGACTTGAAGACGATGGACGCCCGGCTGTTCAATGAAAAACTGATGAACCTTGGCAAATAGAGAATCAAAAAAACAGCGGATGCATAGCGCATCTGCTGTTTTTTCTGTTCCATATTTTCCGACAATATGGTATACTGGTCAAAATTGCAGTCTGTGACGACATAAGGAGATCATCGCATGATGGATAACAAAGTGCTTACAGGCAAGCTTTATGACATACAGGGATTTTCGGTGCATGACGGACCTGGGATTCGACTGACGCTGTTTCTGAAAGGCTGCCCGCTCCGCTGTCCATGGTGTCACAGTCCTGAGTCTTTAGCGTTCAAAACGGAACTCAACTGGATGGAACTCAAATGCGTTGGTACAGAAAAGTGTGGACGCTGCCTAAACGTCTGTCCGCATGATGCCATTTCGCCGGGCAAAAAGAAAGAAAACATGTCTGGTGAGGAGATCGAACTTGTCACGGTAGATCGATCGGTATGCGACCACTGCGGCAAATGCGCCGAAGCCTGCACGGCAAAGGCACTATACATGTGCGGCACCGATTACACAATTGACGAAATCATGCAACGGGTAGATCGCGACAAGCCGTTTTTTGAACGCTCTGGCGGCGGTGTCACCATCTCCGGCGGGGAGTGTTTGTGCCAGCCTGAATTCACGCTGGCGCTTCTGAAACGCTGCAAAGAAGAAGGCGTCCATACAGCGGTGGATACCACCGGGTTCGTCAAGTGGGAGATCATAGAGTCAGTCCTGCCGTATACGGACGTGTTTCTGTACGACATCAAGGGCATAGATTCCGCGTTGCACAAGCAGGTGATCGGCGTGCCGAATGAATTGATATTGGAAAACGCGCGCAAAATAGCGGCAAACGGCGGAAAGTTTCAAATCAGAATCCCGGTTATGCCGATGTACAGCGATTCGGCAGAGGTTTTTGATAAGATCGGCAAGTTCATACTGGAACTCGGCGATGCTGTGGAAGTTGTGCAGATCCTGCCGTACCATAATTTAGGCACGGTAAAGTGGGAGCGATTGCAAACAGGCCAGTCCGTGTTTGAAACAGCCGTCCCGTCCGATGAGCTTATTGAAGCACGCCGAAAGCAACTCGCGGACATGGGGCTGAATGTAATTGTGCATTAAAGGTATTATCTATGAATATATTGATAACCGCCGGTGGAACGACTGAGAAGATCGACAATGTGAGGAGCATATCAAACGCCTCAACCGGCAGACTGGGACGCTTGATTGCCAACGCCTTTTCTGCCCGTACAGAGGTGGGGAAAATCTTCTATGTCTGCGGCAAAACGGCGGCGCGGTCAGAATCCGAAAAGGCTGAAATTATATATATCGACAGCGTGGCAAGTGTTGAATCTGCTCTGCGCGATTTATTCGCACGGGCAACAGTGGACATCATCATCCATAGCATGGCTGTCAGCGACTACCGTGTGAAGACAGTTACCACCGTGTCTGAGTTTGGGAAAACAACACTGGATTCCGGCAAAATCAGCTCAGACGTGGATGATCTGCTGTTGGTGATGGAACGCACGCCGAAGATCATTGCGATGTTTCAGCAAATGGCCCCGCAATCGACACTTGTGGGTTTCAAGCTGCTGGACAACGCACCGCTTGAAACGCTTATCGACAGGGGATTTGGTGTGTTAACGCAGAACCACTGTACGTTTGTCTTGGCAAATGATTTAAATGACATATCAAATGAACAACATGTGGGATATCTGATAGACAAGGCAAAGCATTTTACGAAATTTGAGACCAAACAAGCCATAGCTGAGGCGATTGTTTCAGCCACGATTGAGGAAAGGATGAGGAAGTCATCAAACAGGTAGTTTTAGGGGTCACCGGCAGCATTGCGGCCTATAAAGCGGCTGAAATCGCGAATCTGCTCGCCAAAAGCGATATAGACGTACATGTGATCATGACGGAATCCGCGGTGAAGCTGGTTGCGCCGCTGACATTTCAGTCTTTGACTAAAAACAAGGTGCATACAGACATGTTTGCCGAAATCGCGGTCAGTGAGATAAAGCACATCTCGCTGGCGCAAAAGGCGGATGTATGTGTTATCGCCCCGGCCACGGCGAATATCATCGGCAAAATTGCGTCCGGGATTGCCGACGATATGCTGTCAACGACCGTCATGGCGTTGGCGACGCATAAACCGGTCATCATCTGTCCGGCGATGAACACGGCGATGTATGAAAATCCGGTCGTTCAAGCTAACATTGAAAAGTTAAAAGGCCATGGCTATCAATTTGTTGATCCCAAGGAGTCTCGCCTTGCCTGCGGTGACTTGGGTAAAGGCGCGCTTGCCGATGTGGACGTTATTGTCGCCGCCGTCAAATCCGCGATTGGAGAAGTCTAATTTGGAAGAGATTCGTATCAGTGACATAGCGGGATTCCGAATCGGGCAAATACAAGACCGAGAGGCAGCCACAGGCTGCACGGTGGTGATCTGCGAAAAAGGCGCGGTTTGCGGGGTGGATGTCCGCGGCGGCTCGCCCGGGACGCGGGATACCGACGCACTGAATCCGGTGAATAACCGACAGCATGTGCACGCGGTGCTGCTCTCCGGCGGCAGTTCATTCGGTCTTAACGCCGCCGGCGGTGTGATGCGGTTTTTGGAGGACCGTCGAATCGGTCGAGATGTGGGTGTGACTGTTGTGCCCAACGTGTGCGCCGCGATTTTGTTCGACTTAAAATGCGGCAGGTCTGATATCCGCCCCAACGAAGCGATGGGATACGCCGCCTGTGAAAACGCTTTTGCAGAACTCCCGTGGCAAAGCGGAAATTATGGCGCGGGGACAGGCGCGACGATTGGCACTTTCCTTGGCGGTGCGCGGGCGATGAAGGGCGGTATCGGAAGCTATGCGCTGGAATACGGCGGATTGCGCGTGGGTGCTGTGGTCGCTGCAAATTGTGTCGGAGACGTGTATGAGGACGGCTTGAAAATCGCCGGAACGCGATCTGCCGATGGCAAAAGCTTTTATGACGCTGAAACCGCGGTATTGGAGGGGTTTGATAAACCAGCTGACATGTACAGTTCCAACACTATCATCGGCTGCGTGATGACGAACGCGAAGCTAACGAAAAACCAGGCGACAAAGCTTGCCATGCTTGGCCACAACGGAATCGCCAGGGCGGTGCGACCCGCTCACACTGTGTTCGACGGAGACACGATTTTCAGCATGTGCACCGGTGAAGTCTCAGCCACATTGGATGCGGTGGGAGTCCTCGCCGTCAAAGCAGTGGAACGCGCGATTATAGACGCGGTGAAAAGCGCGGAGTCGTTCGATACATACCCGGCCGCGAAGGATTTTATCAAATTCAATGTTGACAAATAATATCTCTCATGATAAAATCACGCAAATTGAATAGTTTCCGTGCCTTGCGGCCTAAGGGGTTTGCCTATGGATGCTTGGCCTGAGCTTACGCTCACGGGGTTGATATTAGAAATGATTCAGCCTTCATGTTTTGAGAAGGGGACAAACCGAAGCGCCGGGGCATTGCTCTGTGCGTGATTGCTGGATATGTTGCGGTGGTCTGTTTTGTTTATCTCAAAATAGACTGCCGTTTTATATATTTTTCAAATTTTATTATTTATGGAAAGAGGATATTCAAAATGAAGAAAAAACTAGCATTGGTTCTCGCCGCGTTGGCATTCTTAACACTGCCGATTCTGTCCGGCTGCGGACAATCTGCGGATGACAGCGAGACGGATGTCATTGTGTTCGCCGCCGCGTCGATGGCTGGGGTGCTTGCTGAAATCGCCGAGCTATATACCGAGTCAAACGTAAATTTGATATTCAATTTCGATTCATCCGGCACCTTGCGGACGCAAATCCAAGGCGGGGCGCAGGCTGATTTGTTTATCTCCGCGTCTCAGCGAGAGATGGATGAACTTGACTATCAAGACTTTGTGATGTATAGTACGCGTGTTGATTTTCTTGAAAATCAGGTCGTGCTCGTCGTCCCGTCGGATAACCCAAGAGGTATAGAGAGCTTTGCCGATATGGTTGAGGCACTGCTTTCAGGGGACACGCTGATGGCGATGGGTAACAGTGATGTGCCTGTTGGCAGATATGCGCAGCAGATTTTGTCTTATTTCGGACTTGATGACGCGGAACTCGCGCGAACCGGAGTGATCAGCTATGGCGCGAATGTCAGAGAAGTGGCGACGCAGGTCAGCATGGGCGGTGTCGATTTCGGTATTGTCTATTTGACCGACGCGGTGGATAATGACCTCGTTGTTGTTGATATCGCCACCGGGGAGATGTCCGGCAGGGTGCTATATCCCGCCGCCGTGATGAATATCAGCGAAAACCCCGAAGCGGCGAAAGCGTTCCTGGATTTTTTGGTCGGAGACACTGCGATGGCTGTGTTTACAGCATGGGGCTTTACTCCGCTTGTGTAGTTTTGTAGCAAGGAGTTGTCATCATTATGGATTTATTCCCGCTCTGGAATTCATTGAGAATAGCCGCTATCAGTTCCGTTATTGTGTTTTTCACGGGGATACTGGCGGCGTATTACGCGTCTAAATTCCCACGTGTGTTGAAGGGTATTGTGGATGTGATTCTCACGCTGCCGCTGGTGCTGCCACCTACGGTAATTGGATATTTCCTTTGGACACTATTAGGAACGCGGCAGCCTGTGGGTGGTTTTTTCGCCCGCTTTGGACTGCAGTTTGTGATGACATGGTACGGCGGCGTGATCGCCGCTGCCGTCATCGCGTTTCCGCTGATGTACCGCACAGCGCGCGGGGCTTTTGAGAGTTTTGATGAAACGCTGGCCTATTCCGGCAAAACCCTTGGCCTGAGCAATTCATATATCTTTTGGCGTATCCGTATGCCTGCGTGCCGTCAAGGGATTTTGGCGGGAATTGTCCTCGCGTTTGCCCGCGCCCTTGGGGAGTTCGGTGCCACCAGTATGCTGGTCGGCTACACGCCGGGCAGAACAGCGACAATCGCCACAACGGTATATCATTTCTGGGTGACGCAGAACGACGCGGCGGCATTCAGATGGGTGATGATTAACCTCGCAATCAGTGCGGCGGTGCTGCTGGCGGTGAATATGCTGGAGCGGCGGAACAAAAGGGCGGTGATACGATGAGCCTTTTGGTCGATATCAAGAAAAAGCTTGGAAACTTTCATTTGAACGTAAGCTTCGAGACTGACAGCGGCGTACTGGGTCTGCTGGGTGAATCCGGCTGCGGGAAAAGCATGACGCTGAAATGCATTGCCGGTATTGAAAAACCGGACGAAGGCAAAATTATACTCAACAGCGTGACGCTGTTCGACTCCGCCCGGAGAATTAATGTTCCGCCGCAGAAGCGCAGGCTTGGGTACCTATTCCAGAATTACGCGCTGTTCCCGAACATGAATGTAAGGCAAAACATCTTATGCGGTTTGCGGAACGAGGCAGATAAAGCCGCGAGAGCGCGTACGTTGGATGAGATTATTGAACTCATGCAGCTCCGCGGGCTTGAAAAACACCGCCCGAATGAGTTATCGGGCGGCCAACAGCAAAGGGTGGCACTGGGGCGAATTTTAGTCGGGAGTCCAAATCTGCTGATGCTGGACGAGCCGTTTTCCGCGTTGGACAGTCACTTGCGGTCGCAATTGCAATTGCAGCTACAGAATCTATTAAAGCAGTTTGGCAAAGATGTCCTGATGGTCACCCACGACAGGGACGAGGCGTACCGGCTTTGCCATCGGATAGCACTGATTGACAACGGGAAAATCCTGACGAACAAAGGCGCGAAGGATCTGTTCAATGACCCGGAAAGCCGCAAAGCGGCACTTCTGACGGGCTGCAAAAATATAGCGGATGCGGTCAAATCAGGTGAACGCGAAGTCACGGTTCCAGATTGGGGCGTTAGATTCATCACTGCGAATCCGGTGCGTGACGGATTGTGTGCAGTCGGCATACGTGCGCACTATTTCAACACGGAAACAGCAACTAACCGCAATCCGATAAACATCACCGGAGAGATGGAAGAACCGTTTGAGTACATGGTGCAGTTCCGCTATAA
>WQVW01000052.1 GCA_009785655.1 Oscillospiraceae bacterium
CGCGGCTGCGCCAGGGTGGGATTACATGCAACAGAGATGGGACGGCCAGTCTATCAGCGATACGGCTTCACCGACCCAGGCGATGTGCTGGAATATTCTTTCAATGAATTATAGAGGGAAATATGCCTAAGAAAAAACAGGATGAAACTAAAAAAGTTGACGACGCAAATATAGTCGGACTGCGGGCAGAGGTATTGGAACAACCGATCACTGACACGCTTGAAGTGAACTACATGCCCTATGCGATGAGCGTCATCATCTCCCGCGCGATTCCGGAGATTGACGGGTTCAAACCGTCACACAGGAAGCTACTTTACACGATGTATAAAATGGGTCTGCTGACCGGTTCGCGCACAAAGTCGGCGAATATTGTCGGGCA
Source organism: Oscillospiraceae bacterium (assembly GCA_009785655.1). Classification (GTDB taxonomy): domain Bacteria; phylum Bacillota; class Clostridia; order Oscillospirales; family Oscillospiraceae; genus WRMH01. The sequence goes on from WQVW01000052.1 coordinate 380, forward strand.
GACGATGCGGCTGAATCCGCACGGCGACGGGCCGATCTATGATACGATGGTGCGGTTGGCGAAAGGCTACGGCGCGCTGCTTACGCCGTTTGTCGATTCAAAAGGAAACTTCGGCAAAACCTATTCCCGTGACATGGCGTGCGCCGCCTCGCGATATACAGAGGCAAAGTTGTCGTCAATCTGCGCTGAAATTTTCCGTGACATAGACAAAGACACAGTCGATTTCGTTGACAACTACGACAGTACGATGACAGAGCCTACGCTGTTGCCGACAACGTTCCCGAACGTGCTGGTCAGTGCGAATACCGGTATTGCCGTCGGCATGGCCAGTAATATATGCGGCTTTAATCTGGAAGAAGTCTGCCTCACGGCGATTGAGTTTTTGGCTGACCCGCACTGTGACCTGACGCAAACACTGAAAGCACCCGATTTCCCCACGGGCGGGGAGCTTATTTACAACGCCGGTGATCTGCAAGCACTTTATGAGACCGGCAGAGGCGGCGTTAAAGTCCGCGGCGTGTGGCAGTATGAGAAAGACGGAAACCTGATTGAAATCACGCAAATCCCGTACTCCACAACGGCAGAAGCGATCATAGACAAGGTAGCGGAACTGATCAAGGCTGGCAAGATGCGCGAAATATCGGACATGCGAGACGAGACGGATCTCAGTGGCTTGAAACTGACAATAGACCTCAAGCGCGGGGTTGACCCGAATAAATTGATGGCGCGCTTGTTTAAGCAGACGCCGCTGCAAGACACTTTTTCATGCAACTTCAACATTTTGATCGCCGGCTCACCGCGCGTGATGGGCGTGCGTGAGATATTGGAAGAATGGACAGCCTGGCGGATCTACTGTGTGAAACGGAGAGTATACAGCGAGCTGCGCAAGCAGAAAGATAAGCTGCATCTGCTGCTTGGGCTGAAAAAAATTCTGTTGGATATTGACAAGGCGATAAAATTAATCCGCGAAACGGAAGAAGAGGCGGAGGTTGTGCCGAACCTAATGATCGGTTTCGGCATTGATGAGGCGCAAGCCGAATACGTCGCGGAAATACGTCTGCGGAATATAAACCGCGAATACATTTTAAGGCGCACGGAGGAGACATCTTCGCTTGAAGATGAGATAAAAGACCTTGAAGACATCCTTGGTTCAGAAAAGCGTGTCAAGGCGATTATTGTCAAAGAACTCAAAGACGTGATCAAAAAACATGGGGAAGCACGCAGAACAAAGATAATATACGAAGACGAGATAGAAGTGTTCGACGATCATCAGCAGGTGGAGGATTACGCCGTCAACATATTCTTGTCGCGGGATGGGTATTTTAAGAAGATCACGCAGCAGTCGCTCCGGATGAGTTCGGAACAAAAATACAAAGATTCCGACGGGCCGTTTCTCAGTTTCGAGTCACGGAACGTGCATGAGGTGTTGATATTCACAGACAAACAGCAAGTCTATAAAGCGCGACTGTCTGATTTTGAGGACACGAAGGCATCCAGCCTGGGGATATATCTCCCCGGCGTCCTTGAAATGGATGAGGGGGAAAATGTCATCTACCTCACAGATCCCGGGGACTATTCGGGGCAGATCATATTCTTCTTTGAAAATGGGAAGGCGGCTAAAGTGGCGATTTCGACGTATTTGACGAAGACAAACCGTAAAAAGCTGACGGGGGCGTATTCTGACAAAAGTCCTGTCAAGTCTATCATTACGCTTGCGGAGGATACGGAAGTGTCGGTCTATTCCAGCGGCGGACGAACGCTTGTGTTCTCCACCGCACTGCTGATGTCGAAAACGACCAGGGCGACGCAGGGCGTCTCTGTGATGACATTGGGTCCGCGGCATAAGCTTGAATTTGCCGTGCCGCTTGAACAAAGCCTGATAACAAATCCGGCGCGGTACAGAGTCCGCAACATTCCTGCCGCGGGGGCAACTTTGAAACCAGAAGACAAAGGTGAGGAGCAGCTTGCGTTTTAAATAGCTTATAGTTTAGGTGGTGTGCCTTAGATTGAAAAAGCGAACAATACTCTGCTTAATATGTGCGGCGATCGTCGTCATGTCTGGGTGCGCCGCGATGCTTGAAGGTGAGACGCTGGATGTCGCCCCGCGTCCTATTCCGCCGTATGAAAGGCCGCCGGAGCTGGAATATCTGAATGCGGCGTCAAGCTACGATGACCTGCATGCCGTGATACTCCATTTTATAACGCAGCACGTGGAATTGGGCAGAATAGTGATCTACAGCTATGAGGGTGATTTTGAGGAAGATTTCGACAGAGCCAGGCATGAACTCCTGAATTACGACCCGCTTGGCGCGTTTGCTGTGTATGATATTTTAGGTACGGAAACAAGGATTGGTACATATATCGGATTTGATGTGGCCATAGAATATAGACTCAATCAACGGCAGGTTGAATCTATTTTCACTGTATATTCGATACAAGCACTCAGAGACGCGCTTTTAAGATATATGAGCGAATATCGCGATGAGATCATATTCCGCACTGCGCTGGGTGATGTGACGGCCAAGATGGTCACCGTTTTAGTCAGGACACTATACTATGAGAATCCACGCGGCATTGTGATTATGCCGGTCACAGCGGTTGAGGTGTTCCCCGAAAATCATGGGGATGATAAGATAATTGAGCTTCAGCTGCGATTCGGCGATGAGCCTGGAATACTTCATCAACGCGGTGACAGTCTGGTTGACGCCGTGCGCCGCAATGCGGAACTAGCTGTCGGCGGTAATCCGACGGAAAAACTTCGTGCCCTGGCGGAGAACTTGATCGCTTCCTGCGATTTTGATGAAGGCGCGGCGATCACAGTGGCTGAACATGGCTCTCAGCGGCTGGAAGCGACGGCATATGGCGCGTTGGTTGTCGGCAGAGCTGTTGGGGAAGGGTTTGCAATGGCGTTTAAAGCGATGGCTGACGAGCTGGGGATTGACACACGCGTCGTTCTGGGTTACCTTAATGGTATGGTACATGCGTGGAACATGGTGTATCTTGACGGCGAAATGTATCATATTGACGCCGCAATGGGCGTGCAAAATGGGATTGAAACAATATTTATGAAGACTGACGCAGATTTTATTGAGATGGGCTATTCGTGGTAAACGGCATGTCTCACAACATACATTGGAAGGGCTGTGATACTTAATGGCAGGAGAGATTAATCTTTTCAGAAAACGGTTTTTCGGGGGATTTAATGAGAAAGATGTTGTTGACCATATTACCAAGCTGACGAAGGACAGGAACTTTTTCCGCACGGAGAATGAGGCACTGCAAGATCAAATGCAAAAACTCTCTGATGAAGTGGCACCGCTTCGGGATGCGAGTGCGCAGGCAGAGGCAGAAGTGCAGCGGCTTTCCGATGAAGCGGCTGCACTGCAAGATGCTTGGGAGCAGGCTGAGGCGGAGACGCAGCGTCTCTCCGGTGAAGCGGCAACGCTGCAGCATGCGCGTGAACAAGCGGAGGCAGAGGTGCAACGACTTTCCGGCGAAGCGGCATCTGTGCAGTATGCACGTGAACGGGCAGAAGCGGAAGTGAAGCGACTCTCCGGCGAGGTTGCCGCGCTCAAGTATGCATATGAACAGGCAGATGTGGAAGTGAAAAGGCTCACCGATGGAATTTCCGCACTGCGGCATGCGCATGAACAGTCGGAGAAGGCACTGCCGTCGATCATCAAAGAGGTGGATGCACAGTTAGACAAATTGAAAGCACTTTTAAATCATGAAGCATCTGCCCCTGTTGCAGATGCATCCGTGCAATTTGAAATAAAACCGAGTGATGACGCATACCATGAAGAAAAGTTTAACGCCGACAAATCGACAAACGCGTGGTGGTCTGTATAACTCCGAATGCTTGTGAGTGAGGGTGAGAGACTTATGCGAGCGATAACATGTGAGACCATCGCGGTCACGGTGGAACGGCTGTGTATCGAGGCGGCGACTATATTGCCGCCGGCGTTAGGAATATTGCTTGAGTGCGCCGCCGAAAGTGAAGCATCTCCCGCCGCCATATCCGCCCTGGAGGATATGGTTGAAAACTTTAAGCAAGCGGCAGAACGCGCTGTGCCAATATGTGAGGAGACTGGGGCGGTCATCGTTTTTGCTGATATCGGACAGGATGTACATATTATCGGTGGATTGTTTGAAGCGACCGTGAATGAGGGCATACGCCGCGCTTGCGGGCGCGGATTTTTGGGTAAAAGTATTGTTGAATATCCGTTGCGGCACAAGGATGCAGGTGATTGTATCCCATGTGCTTTGCATGTCAGGCTGGTCAGCGGGGACAAACTCACGCTGCATGTTTCCCTGAAAGGCTTCGTGGGTGAAAATGTGAGTGTGATGCAAATATTTTCGCCGAAAGACACCATGGAGGCGATAGAGGATTTTATCGTCGAAACCGTTTCACGTGCGAGAGCTGATATATGCCCGCCTGTATTTTTGGGTGTGGGACTCGGCGGGACTGTTGCGCAATGCGCGATGATCGCCGAACGCGCGCTTTTGCGGAATGCTGATACCAGGAACGCCGATGCATTCTATGCCCAGATGGAGCGTCGGGTTCTAGAGAAGATAAACAAGCTTGGAATCGGCCCGATGAACCTTGGCGGGATATACACGGCCATCGCTGTTAATATAGAGACATACCCTACGCATATGTCGGGAGGACTCCCTTGTGTTGTCAATATAAGTGGTCACGCGACACGCCATGCGCGGTTTGTGTTATAATGAAGAAAGCAATAATTTCCCGCAGGGAATGAAATCAGTGTTTCAATATATTCGCAGATGTGGTATAATAGTTAAAAACCGTTGAATACTCCGCGCGGCAAGCCGCGTGCGGGATCTGAGAACGTAGCGGACGGGAAGTTTGATAATAATTAGAAGGAGTTGGTACTGATGAAATTCACGATTACCGAAAAGAAAGTCCATATTACAGACGATTTGCGCGACTATGCTGAAAAGAAAATAAGCAAGATAGACCGATTTTTCAAGTCTGAGTCAGAGGCGTTTATCACATTCACGTCAGAGCGTGGGCGGCTTGTGGCTGAGGTGACGATTAAAAACAACGGCCTGTTCTTCCGTGTTACGGAGGTGACAAGCGATATGATGGCATCAATCGACTCCGCCGTTGCCGCGATTGAACGGCAGATCCGCAAGCACAAAACACGCCTGAGCAAACGTCTGCGTGAGGGTGCGCTTGAAAAAGAATACATGTCGTCAGTGCGTGAAGACATGCCTGAAGATGAGGGTGAGCCGGAATTTAAAATAGTCCGTACAAAAATGTTCTCCGTAAAGCCCATGTCGCCTGAAGAAGCCGTGCTGCAGCTGGATCTTCTGGAGCATGAATTTTTCGTCTTCAAAAACCAGGACAAAGATGATGCGTTCTCAATAGTCTACAAACGCAAGCAAGGCGGCTATGGCCTGATTGAAACCAGCTGATTCCTGTATTTACGTATTTTAAGGGCGCGCATATGCGCGCCCTTGGCTTTTTTCAAAGAAAAGTTGACATCTTTGGCAATATACAATAGAATATTTCCAACGACTTTACCCGCGTGGGTGAGGCAAATGGATTCGCCCCGCGCAACTGTTTCGCTTTCCGCTATAGCGCGGGACATTGTAATAAAATTTAGGAGGAACATTGCATGAGCACGAAAAAGCCACTTGAGGGAATAAGAGTAATAGAAATGAGCACATTTATCGCGGTGCCGGCGTGTGCACGGTATTTTGCCGAGTTTGGCGCGGAAGTGATAAAGATTGAGCCGAAATCCGGTGACATGGTTCGCTTTAACGGCGCGTCTGAAGGCCGCTTGGGTGATCCGTATGAAAACACCACGTTCGATCTTGAAAATGCACACAAACGCAGCATTGTTTTAAATCTCAAGGATCCGGAGGGGAAAGCGATTCTCTTCAAAATGCTTGAGACGACTGATATTTTCATGACAAACTGGCGTCCGCAGGCGTTGGCAAAACTCGGCCTTAATTATGAAGACTTAAAAGAAAAGTTCCCGAAACTGGTATACGCCTCATTCACCGGTTATGGTGAGGAAGGGCCGGATATGAATCTGCCCGGCTATGACTTCACCGCCTTCTGGGCGCGCAGCGGTCTGCTTGGTACGTCGTACCAAAAGGATTCAGAGCCGGTCAATCTCATTCCGGGCATCGGTGACCACACCTCCGGCATGTTTATGGCCGCCGGTATTATGACGGCACTCTTCAACGCGCAGAGAACGGGCAAAGGCGATAAGGTTGCGGTCAACCTGTTGCATTGCGCGATATTCGTCCAGGGAATCGCAATCCAGGCCGCGCAGTATAAGGGACTGGGGCAGACCTATCCGCTCAGCCGTAAAACGGCGGAGAATCCGTTTAACAATACGTACCAGAGCAAGGATGGCAGATTTATTCAAATTTCAATGCCGCCGTTTGACATGTTTTATCCGAAATTCATGCCATTGATTGGCAGAGAAGACCTGGTCGGGAATGAGCGTTATACAATGTCCAGCATCACAAAGAATAAGCTGCACGGCGAATTCGTGCAAATACTAAGCGATGCGTTCGCACAGAAGACGGCGGAGGAGTGGTCAAAGATCTTGACCGAAGGAGACATTCCGTTTTCCGTCTGCCAAGTGTGGGAAGAAGTGCTTGAGGACAAGCAAGCTTGGGCTGCCGGTGTGTTTGAAGAGGTTGACTATCCTTCCGGCAAGCGCACAATGGTTCGTCCGCCTGTATGCATAGAGGGTGCGGACAAACTGCCATACGTACGCGGGCCTATGCTGGCAGAGCATTCAGAGGATATATTAAAAGAGCTCGGCTACACAGATGCGCAGCTGAAAGAACTGCATGAAAAAGGCGTATACAACTCATGGGATGATTTGAAAGATTTCGTGATGTCACGGCAATAATCGCATAATCAAAAAAATCAGGGTCGGGCTTCAATGCCCAACCCTGATTTTTTATGCTCTATTTTGTTTTTCTTCCGTAATTCTCTCCATGAACTCATCCAGCGTCATTGCACCGATATCTCCCTCAGCACGGTTGCGGACGGTGACTTGGCCAACTTCCGCCTCTTTGTCGCCGAGTACCAGCATGTACGGGATCTTCTGCATCTGCGCCTCTCGGATTTTGTACCCGATCTTCTCAGCGCGGAAATCCGTCTCAACGCGGAATCCGGCGTCTTTCAGCTGATCTGCCACGGATTGTGCGTAATCTTTCGTGCGGTCGGTGATTGGCATCACGATCACTTGTGTTGGAGCCAGCCATAGCGGGAGCGCCCCTGCATATTTTTCCAGAATTAGTGCAAGTGTCCGCTCGTAACAGCCGATGGACGTGCGGTGGATGACAAACGGGAACTTTTTCTCGCCGTCTGAATCCACATACGTCATACCAAACTGCTCCGCCAGTTGAAAATCTATTTGTATCGTAATTAGAGTGTCCTCTTTACCATAGACATTTTTGATTTGAATATCAAGCTTTGGTCCGTAGAATGCGGCTTCGCCGTCGGCTTCTACATATGGCACATTCAGGCCGTCCAGCACGTCGCGCATAAAGTTTTGTGTGCTTTCCCAATCTTCTTTCTTGCCCATGTATTTATCTGTGTCGTTCTCATCCCATTTTGAGAAGCGGTAGGTCACGTCATCCAATAGGCCGATGGTTTTTAACATATAATTTGCCAGCTCAAAACACCCACGGAATTCATCCGCAACCTGATCCGGGCGGCAGGCGATATGACCTTCTGAAATTGTAAACTGCCGGATGCGTATAAGGCCGTGCATTTCGCCGGATGATTCGTTGCGGAAGAGTGTTGCTGTTTCAGCATAGCGCAACGGGAGGTCACGATAGCTGCGCATACGATTCAAATACGCCTGAAACTGGAACGGACAAGTCATCGGTCGCAGGGCGAGCACTTCTTCCTCCTCGTGCTTATCCTTATCCCCCAGGACAAACATCCCGTCAAGGTAATGCTGCCAATGTCCGGAGATTTTATATAGGTCGGACTTGGCCATGACTGGGGTTTTTGTATGCATATATCCCCGACGTTCTTCCTCATCTTCAACAAATCGTTGCAGAATTTGTATCACTTTCGCGCCTTTGGGTAACAGGATTGGCAGTCCCTGTCCGATGACCTCAGACGTTGTAAAATATTCAAGCTCACGGCCTATCTTGTTGTGATCCCGCAGTTTCGCCTGTTCCAATCGCTCCAGATGTTCGTCAAGCTCCGGCTTGGTCATAAAGCACGTGCCGTACACGCGCTGCAGCATTTTATTGTTCGCGTCGCCGCGCCAATATGCGCCGGTGGCACTGGTCAGTTTCATTGCATTGGCCTTGATTCTGCCGGTTGAATCCACCTGCGAGCCCGCGCACAGGTCGGTGAATTCGCCTTGTTTATAGAAGCTGATAGCCTCACCCTCTGGCAGGTCGTGTATAAGTTCCAGCTTATA
>WQVW01000053.1 GCA_009785655.1 Oscillospiraceae bacterium
CTCCCGCATATGATAGGTTGATTGGCAGCGTTAACATCCTGCCTCACTTAAGTATATGCACGGGAGGAAAAATTTGCAGTGATGTATTATCTCTTAATTTGCCGGTCATTGACATACGCCCAGCGCGCGGCAAGGGTTCTTGAAAGCTTTGGGATCACGGCGATCGTGGCAAGGGTTCCGCAGACAATAACGGTGGACGGGTGCGGTTACTGCGTCAAAATCGCCGGGCGATATTTTATAGAATCGCTAACCATCCTGAGAAACGCGGAAGTGTATCCGAAAAAGGTATTTGCACTATATGATGATGGAGCGCATGTCGAGGTGGAGGCATGATCTATCTCGACAGTGCCGCGACGACATTGCAAAAACCGCCCGCAGTCGCGAAAGCTGTGGCGTGGGCGGTGAATAACCTATCAAGCCCCGGCAGGGGCGGGCATAAAGCGGCGATGGCGGCGGCGGACGAAATGTTCAGCTGCCGCGAAATGGCCGCTGAGTTTTTCAATGTAAAAGACCCAGATCATGTGGTCATCACGCATAGCGCGACGCATGGCCTGAATATTGCGATAAAAAGCCTTGTGCAGCCGGGGAGCCGGGTGCTGATATCCGGGTATGAACATAACGCCGTCATACGTCCGCTCCATGCGATGGGTGCGAATATTGTCGTCACAAGTTCTGCGCTGTTTGACCCGGAGATGGCGATTCACGCTTTTGAAAGCCGACTTTCAGGGAAACTATCGGCGGTAATATGCAACCATGTTTCAAACGTGTTCGGGTACGTTCTGCCGATCGAGCGTATCGCGCAGATGTGCCAGGCGCGTGGGATTCCGCTGATTGTTGATCTATCGCAGTCGGCCGGCATGATGGATATTGACTTCACAAAGCTGGGTGCCGTTTTCGCCGCGATGCCTGGGCACAAGGGTTTATATGGGTCGCAGGGGACTGGGATTCTGTTGTGTTCAAAAGTGCCTGACGGGATTATTCAAGGCGGCACAGGCGGCAATTCAAAATCCCGCGGAATGCCGGATTTTTTGCCGGATCGGCTGGAGCCGGGTACACATAATATGCCGGGTATAGCGGGACTTAATGAAGGGTTGAAATTCATACGAAAAAAAGGCGCGGAGCGAATATTGGCGCATGAGCGTGTGTTGATTGACCAAGCCGCGGACGGGTTGGCCGGGATTGAAGGAATCACAGTGTTCAAAAGTGAGTCGGGAGATTGCCAGACAGGCGTACTATCGTTTGTTGTTGAAAACATGTCGTGTGAAACAGTCGCCGAAGTACTCGCTCGGCGGAATATAGCGGTCAGGTCCGGGATGCATTGCGCGCCGTCAGCACATTTGAGTGCCGGAACAAATGCAACAGGAACGGTGAGAATCAGCGTGTCGGCATTTAATACAAGACGAGAAATCAGCCTATTTTTGGGTGCTGTTGAGGATATAGCCGGGAGGCGAGGGTATTGACATACTCCCGCTAAAAGAATTGCGTTGCTATATATATGATTTTGTGATATAATGACTGCCGCACAATCATTTGTGAATGATTGTCGCCCAGCGATGCAGGGAATAAAGAAAATATACCGAATATAAGATACTACAAAAGGTGTTTAAGAAGATGGAAGCTATAAGAGACTTGGTTTTCAGAATATGGAGACAGATTGCGATACTCGGGCAGACAATCAGTCCTGGGGATATCATTGATATCCTGATTGTCGCGTATTTGATCTACCGTATATTGACCTTGATGAGAAAAACAAGCTCCGGCAGTGTCATTAAAGGGATAATTTTGATCCTGGCTGTCGCCTGGCTTTCGTATATGTTTAATTTGCGACTGATATCATATCTTTTAGACCAGGTGTTTGGGATGGGAATAGTTATACTCATTGTCCTGTTCCAGCCGGAATTGAGAAAGCTTTTTGAGCAGGTGGGCAGCAGTAAGCTGAAATTTTTGTTTAAGAAAAATGCGAAAGTTGAGGATGTTGAGGCCGGAATCCAGGCAGTGGTGGCAGCGGCTGTGGCGATGGCGAAAAACAAAACAGGTGCGCTTATCGTGTTTGAGCGTGAGGTCGGCATAAACGATTACGCAGCGACAGGAATAGAGATAGACGCCCAAATCTCATCAAATCTGATACAAAGCGTTTTTTATAAAGACTCGCCATTGCATGATGGAGCACTCATCATACGAGATTGGCGGATGCTTGCGGCATCATGTATGCTGCCGCTTTCAAATAACATAAATTTAAGCCGAGACTTAGGTATGCGTCACAAAGCAGGGATCGGTATAAGCGAGCGGTCAGACGCTGTGGCGGTGATCGTATCTGAACAAAGCGGGACAATTTCAGTCGCCGTTGATGGTATGCTCAAGCGGCATTTAGCAAGGGATACGTTTGAAAAATTACTTACAAACGAACTGATGTTTAGGACAAATACAGCCGCAAGCGAGAAACAAAAAAGCACGGGCTGAAAGGGATAAAACAATGCTTGGCAAAAAGTTAAACAAAATATTCTCAAGCCGGGTTTTCTACATTGTATTCGCCGTCGTTGTTGCGGCGGCATTGTGGATATTTGTGGAAGGGGATGACCCGCGTACGCAAAGGGTCACAGTCGATCTGATTCCTGTAACGTTGCGGAATGAGGCACTGCTTAGCGACAGAGGGCTAATCATCACCGCAATGGAACGTGACACTGTGACGATCACGTTTGAGGGGTCGAGAGCTGGGTTATCGCAATTATCAAGGAACTCAGTTACGGTGGAGGTTGACTTATCAGGGATAACCACTACCGGTGATGAACGGCTTGAGTTTGAAGTTATTCTGCCATCAGGTGTCGGACGAACAGTGTCAGAGCTGTCAAGGAGCCCCACACGGATTGGACTGACCGTTGATAGGTTATTTGAAAGATCGATACCTGTTAGAGGCGAGTATACCGGCGGAACGGCGCATGGCACCGATATATATGAATATCTTGTGGGAGAACCAGAGTTCGGCCCGCAAATGATTACCGTGTCCGGACCGGAACGTGTGGTGGCCAGAGTCAGTGAGGCGTGGGTGCCGATTATGAGGGAAAATCTTTCAGCGACTTATATTGACTACCTGCCGTTTATACTTCGCGATGAGAATGGCTATGAGCTGAGTGAGGAGGAGCTTGAACAACTCGAAGTCAGCCATGATCTGGTTCGTGTGACTGTTCCGATTAGCGCAATCAGGCCTGTGCCGTTGACAGTTTTGTTTATGCACGGAGCTGGCACAACGGATTATAACACTTTTGTTGACATTTTCCCTGATAAAATCTATGTTTCAGGAGATCCGGACGCGATAAGAGAACTCAACGAGATACCTCTCGGAACTATCGATTTGACAAGGATTGAGCTTTCAGACTCAGAGCTGTTCCCCATAATAGTTCAGAATAATTTTATCAACCATTCCGGAGAGACGGAGGCAACCGTCAGGGTTGAAGTCCGCGGACTCGAGGTATGGAGTTTCAGTGTATCGAACATTCATACGTCAAATGATCCCGGTGACTATACACTGACGGTAATTACACGCAGCCTGGATGTGCGGATACGCGGCAGACGAGAAGAATTGGAAGCCTTGACAGAGACGAATTTCAGAATTGTTGCAGATCTTGCGGGTCTGAGTGTGGGTTCGCATCAAGTGCCTGTGACTGTTTGGATTGACGGCGATGTGGGCAATGTCGGCCCAGTTGGGGAATATACAATCACCGTCAGGCTTGACCGCGTAGAGAATTCGTCGTAGCATGTTTGGATATATACGCCCGCTGAAGGGTGAACTGACAGTCCGGGAGTTTGAGCGATTTAAAGCTTGCTATTGCGGATTATGCCATGCGCTTGGGAAAAAGTACGGATTCGCCGCCAGATTTATCCTGAATTTCGAGCTTGTTTTTCTGGCGATGCTGATATGGGATGAGAACGAGTCCCCGGTTATGAAACATGGAAGATGTATCGCAAGCCCTTGCAGAAAAAAGCGGTTCTGCGCCGGGAACGCGGCACTTGATATCAGTGCCGGATATAGCGTGATTCTCGCTTGGTGGAAAGTCAGGGACTCAATTGATGACGAAAAGTTTATTAAAACTATCCCGCATAGATTTGCTGCGCTGTTCCTGCGCCGGGCATACAAAAAAGCGGCAAGGGAATTTCCGAAGTTTGACAGCAGTGTGAGAACTCAGCTGAAAAGCCTGGCTGAATACGAGTCATCGGGCGGGGAGTCTTTTGACAGCGCAGCGGACAAGTTCGCACGGATACTGAGTTCCGGGGTGCCGGAAGGTATACCGGAATCCAGCCGCAGGCCGCTGGCGGAGCTTTTATACCACACCGGCAGATGGATATATCTAGTCGATGCGTATGATGACTACAAAGAAGATGTCGAATCCGGGCGGTACAACGCGCTGATTCGCAGATTCCCGCCGGAGGACGGCGAGTTCCCCAAAGATGGCGTGAAATCGCTGGAGACAACGCTGATCCACTCAAACAACCTGATTTCAGCCGCGTTTGAGCTTATGCCGGAAAATCCATGGACGCAAACGGTGGAGAATACGATCTATCTCGGTATGCCGGATGTGCTGGGGCGCGTCCTGAACGGCACATGGCTCCGCAAGCGGCGGCATGACATAGACTAAACAAGGAATGGAATTTGATATATGAACGATCCATACAGCGTTCTCGGCGTTTCTTCAAACGCCACGGAGGATGAGGTAAAGAAAGCGTACCGCGAACTGGCCAGAAAATACCATCCGGACAACTATCAGGATAATCCGCTTGCTGATCTTGCGCAGGAAAAGATGAAAGAGATCAATGAGGCGTATAATCTGATTCTAAAGGCACGCGAAGGCGGCGGAGCTTCCTATAGAGGACATACTGGTCCCGGCCGCACAGCCGCCGGCGGGACGCCTGAAAGCGCGAGAGTACGCGCCGCGATTAATTCCGGTGACTTGCGGCTGGCAGAAGAGCTGCTGGCCGGATTTACTGCAAGGAATGCCGAGTGGAATTTCCTGATGGGCAGCGTCGCGTATCGCAAAGGCTGGTTGGATGACGCGATGAGATATTTTCAGACAGCGGTGAATATGGATCCGCATAACGCGGAGTATGCGCAGGCACTGGCATTTATGCAGCAGGGCGGACAAGGGTACGGCCCGTTCGGAGGGTCCGGTCGAACGATGCAGGGTGAAGGCTGTGACGCCTGTGATATCTGTTCGGCACTGCTATGTATGAACTTCTGCTGCTGCCGATGAATAAAACAACCAGAAGTCTCACATTATCGGCACTACTCACCGCACTGACGGTGATAACGCTTTATATAGCGTCTGTTTTGCCGTCCGGGCGGATGGCCATGGTGGCATTATCGTCCATTTTTGTTGCCGCGGCGATCATTGAATCAGGCATTCGTGCGGGGATATTTGTATATGCGGCCAGCGCATTGCTGGGGTTGCTAATACTGCCTTACATAGGTTTTTCACTGATGTATATCCTGCTTTTCGGATATTATCCTGTCGTGAAGAGCTTGATTGAAAGAAAAGCCCCCATGGTATTACAATGGATTTTGAAACTCTGTATTTTTAACGCGGCGTTAACGGTCGCTTGGTTTTTTTTAAGGGAGCTGATATTTGCTTTCGGGGAAGATCCGCCGGGTGCGGCTTTACTGTATATCGGCGGCAGCGTCGTCTTTGTTGTGTTTGATTACGGCTTCACAAAAGTGATTTGGTTGTATATAAACCGCATTTCAAAATACATGAAAAAAGGGAAATAACCATGATAAAAAGCATGACAGGCTACGGCGGTGCAAAAGGGGAATCCGGAAAAATTGAGATATCGGTTGAACTGAAGAGTGTCAACAACAGGTATCTTGACTGCACGGTAAAACTGCCGCGCATGTTCATATCGTTTGAGGAAACGTTGAAATCCGCCGTGCAAAAATATATTTCCCGTGGGAAGGTTGATGTATTCATCACAATAGACGCATCCAAAGCGTCTGATGTGGAGATAAAAATAAACCGCCCGCTGGTGGAAGCGTATCTTGCGGTATTGAAGGATATATCTGACGAACATGGTCTGTCCGGGGACATCAAAGCGGTCGAACTCACGCGGTTTCCGGATGTTTTGCAAGCGGAAAAGCGCGAGACTGATACAGATGCGCTGCTTTCCGATGTGTGCCGGACGCTTGAAGCGGCGTTGGCCGGGTTCAATGCAATGCGTATCCGCGAAGGGGAAAAGCTCAAGAGCGATATTATGGCACGGCTTGCCGAGATAGAGCACCTGACCACAATGGCGGAGGAATGCTCCCCGCGCAGTGTTGCTGAGTATCGGAATAAACTGGAAACGCGTATGCGTGAGGTGCTGGAAAATACTGAAATTGACGAAGCCAGAATCTTAATGGAAGCGGCGGTATTTGCTGACCGTGTCGCAATCAATGAAGAGCTTGTCCGGCTGAAAAGCCATATAGCCCAGCTGCGTGAAATGTTGGAAAGCGAAAAACCCGTCGGCCGGAAGATGGATTTTCTTGTGCAGGAGTTCAATAGAGAGGCCAACACCATCGGCTCAAAAGGGAATGACGCGGAGATGGCGAGAATAATAGTTAACTTGAAGTCAGAGATAGAAAAGATCCGCGAACAGGCGCAGAATATTGAATAGTTAGAATCGTTTTGCTTCCGCGAAACATGAAAATGATAGGTGGACTTATGAAGTTAATCAACATAGGGTTCGGCAATATGGTTTCGGCAAACAGAATCATCGCGATTGTGAGTCCGGAATCTGCACCGATTAAAAGAATCATAACCGATGCGCGTGAAAAAGGCCAACTGATCGACGCGACTTACGGCAGGCGCACACGGGCGGTGATTATCACAGACAGCGGATGTATCATTCTCTCGGCAATTCAGCCGGAAACAGTCGCTGGCAGACTGAAAAACGATCACGATGGAGAGGATGTGCATTACGATGAAAAACACTGACAAAGGCAAACTGTACGTCATTTCCGCGCCATCGGGGACAGGGAAAGGTACGATTATTGCAAAATTGCTTGAACTGCGGCCGGAGCTTCGACTGTCGGTATCGGCAACAACCAGAGATCCGAGAGAGGGCGAGGAACATGGCATAAATTATTACTTCGTCACGCGGGAGGATTTTGAGGACATGATCGCGCGCGGGGAGTTTCATGAGTATGCTGAGTACGTCGGGGAATACTATGGCACGCCGAAAAAACCGATACATGAACATGTTGAAAACGGTGAAAGCGTTTTGCTCGAAATCGAAACCCAAGGTGCCATGCAGGTGATGATGATGAATCCCGACGCGGTTTCGATATTCATCGTCCCGCCGAGCTTGGAAGAGCTGGAACGCCGCCTGCGCGGGCGAGGCACAGACTCTGAAGATAAACTGTTGCACCGCCTGGAACGCGCACGGCTGGAACTTGACTATCAGGACGAATATGCCCACGTGGTGGTAAACGACGATGTCACTAGAGCGGCCGAGGAGATTCTGGGTATTATTGATAATGGCTAGATTTACACAGGCAGACGCGCACTGCGCGTCTCTACTGTTTGAAAATTGAGAATACGCTACTAAAATAATCGGAGGTTTTTATTATGCTATATCCGTCACTGTCTAATCTGTTGGAGAAAGTTGATAGCCGATATCTGTTGGTCAACGTCATCGCACGTCGTGCGCGGGAGCTGTCCGGGGCTTATGATGAATACGGAGATCCGTTTGACGGCAAGCCCGTGTCTAAAGCGATTGAAGAGATCGCACACGGAGAGTTGAGCATCACTTATACAGAGGATGTGTAAGCGCGCTTCTTGAGCAACCAAGGCGAGAGGAGGCGATCAAAACATGACCGTGGCGAAAATTGCCGTTTCTGCGGCGACTTTTTCAATCGACAAACCATACGATTACAAGATACCGGAAAAATTGCTGGATAAGGCAGTCCCCGGTATGCGGGTGATGGTGCCGTTCGGTCGCGGAAATAGGAAAAGTGAGGGTGTTATCCTCGCGCTTTCTGAAGATACGGGTCTGAAAAAACTCAAGGCGATTGAACAGTTACTGGATGAAGTGCCGGTACTCACAGAAGAAAACATTAAACTTGCACTTTGGATGAGTGACAGGTTTTTTTGCACGGTGTTTGATAGTTTCCGGGCAATGCTGCCAGCCGGCATGTGGTTCAAGGACGGTGTGCGGCGGCAGAATGATAAGACAGTAAACATTGCGGTGCTGAACGTTCACAGCGAGGAGGCGCTGATGCTCTCCCAACAACGCAAATCCAGCGCACCGAGTCAGGCGGCGGTTTTGGAATTACTCTCCGCAACCGAGAGTATGCCGGTCAGCGATATCTGCCATTTTACGAATACAAAAAGTCCCACGATAAAGGCATTGGAGAAACAGGGGATTATATCGATAGAGGCGCAAGAAGTATTCCGCCGACCCAGTGTGGGCGTGTTAAAAGATCCGACTCCGATTATTTTGAACGATGAGCAGCAAAAAGCGTTCGACGGACTGGTTCCACTGCTTACAAGCGAAACGCCGGAAGCGGCATTGTTACAAGGCGTCACAGGTAGCGGGAAGACGCTGGTGTATATAAAGCTTATCGAAGCGGCATTGGAACGCGGCAA
>WQVW01000054.1 GCA_009785655.1 Oscillospiraceae bacterium
ATACCCGGCACGAGTGCCGCCTATCAGCTTTGGCCGCGTCCTCGCTGCGACTACCGCGGCTTTGCCGATATGCCTCGTTTTAAGCCGAATCGGCACCGCAACCCTTTTAAGATGCATTGCAATCAACGTCCCGCCGATGTCAAGTCCAGCGTCCGCCCGAATTTCTTCAATGGCCACAGGATCGCTAAACCCGGCGTAAGCGGCTGAAGCAAACCCGCCCCCCGCTTTCAGCGACGGAACCGCGTTCACTATCTCAAATCCCACGGCATGTGATCGTTCAATAATAATTGCCCTATTCAAATGCTCACAGCATTGAGCGGCTAAAATCACACCCACTTGCGAAAAAACTTGATAAAGCGACTCAAACACAGCCGTGCCGATTTCCGCACTGGAGCTGCTGCCTATAGCTTCTCCCGCAATCTCGCTTGTAGAACAGCCGACAATAACAATCTGCCCCGGCTTCAGTTTTGCCTCCTGCAGAAGCTCCTGCGCCGCATTTTTTGCGGCTTCTCTTATCTCATCCAACTAAGATCTCCTCATTCCAAATGCCACCCGCGAGTTCGGCCGCGAAGCGTTCGATGAACGTTTCCACAAACGCTGTCTTGTCGTCAAAAATCCTCTTGCTCAAGTCAAAATGCAACTCATCATGCCATCTTGCCGCATCCTCCGGCCACTTGGTTTGGTAATAATCCAACGCATCATTGATTGTTTCGTCGTGCCCTATTGCGTATGCTGTGAACCTCCATATATAAAGCGTCCCGAAGTGGTCAAGCCAATCGGCATCCTGGTGTATTTTGATTGCGTTGGAATAATTGCTATCGCCCGGCCTCCGGTCGTCGTGGACAGCGATAATGCCGCAGATTTTCTCTAATTCATCCACTGTGCAATGCCCCGTTAACAGCTCCCGAGCCTGTGCCGCGCCTATCGTCCAATGATCGTCCACGCCGTTGCTGATATCATGGAACCACGCGGCGACCGTCAAAATGTCGTCATAGCCGCTGTCGTTCGGAAAGATAAGCTTCCGCAGCCGCACGGCAAGCGCCGCTGCACGCTCCCCGTGGGCGTACTTGTCGCCCCGCTCATTGTACGGGGAGCTGCGCTTATTCTCCATCTCGGCCTGCGCGATTTTCTTTATCTCCGGCAGATTCATACTCTCCCCCGCCCTATTTATCAAGCGAAATGTTGTCTATACCGTTTTGCTCAAACTCCTCGATATATTCGTCAATGCGGTCTGTCAGCTCATGCAAATTTTCCGAGCTGATCGGCTCAAAATCCATGTCACGCCGTGCCAACTCCTCGGCAAGAATTTCAAAGAAAACCGAATCCTCATAGTCGGCAATCGCCTCATGAATCCCGCCATTTTCAAAGGCTGTGGACGAGCCACCATCGGCTTTGTCAACCAACGTATCCATTCCGCATGTTTTACAATATTCAAAGAGGCGATTTTCAACCTCGTCATAGTCAGTAAAACGATCCGCACCTCTTGTTGAGTTGAGTATCCAATTCCCAATGTACGCCATATCAAGAAGGCGCCTAAACTGAAGTTCAGATAATTCAATTTTCATAACGCCACCTCCTTATTATCATTATAGCAAACATACGCGATAATTTCCACAGGTAATTTTGCCGATTTATATACAAACACTAAAAGGGTCTTTGCGTCATACGGCGCAAAAACCCTTATTAGTCACTTCCACCCACTAGCTGAAAAGCACTGCTCCCCCGTTAGCGCGGATGTACTGTTTTGTCTTACATACCCTCTTCTCTGCTTCTTGCGAAGCAGTCGCTGCAGTATACAGGTCTGTCTGTTTTCGGCTCAAACGGAACTCTGGCTTCTCCGCCGCACTCGGCGCAGACAGCTGTGAAGTATTCCCGCGGGCCACGTGCTGCAGCCTTCCTGTTGTCACGGCAGCCTTTGCAACGCTGCGGCTCATTCTGGAAGCCACGCTCTGCATAGAACTCTTGCTCACCGCTTGTGAATATGAACTCTTCGCCACATTCCTTACAAATTAATGTTTTGTCTTCGTACATGATGAAACCTCTCTTTTTGACATAAAAATCTTACCCAGGTCGGGTTATATTTGCGTTCAGCCTTACACTGATTATCGCCACTTTGTAGAATCTGGGCCAGCCTACGCAAGAAATACACGATATGGGTATCACTTTCGTCAAGTTGCGGAGATTCCGATTGTATTATATTAACTGCTGACAAGAAAGTCAAGCTTTTTTTCGCAAATAACATAAAAATTCATTAAATTTCTATAATGATTTAATCAAATCTACAAAATATTCCGCTATTTTGCGGGCTTCTTCTTCTGTTTTGGTCTCAACTAGCACCCTGATGACCGGTTCTGTACCTGATGGACGGATTAGCACACGCCCCTCGCCTTGCAGCAGTTCGTTCTGTCTTTCCACCGCTTCCAGCAGTTTGGGATTCGCCATAATCGCGTCCCGCTCCTGCTTCCCGCCGGAGAGTCTGTAGCTTGGCATCACCTGCACTAAACGCGGTATATCACGCGCAAGTGCTGAAACGGTTTTGCCGGTCTCGGCTAATATATTCAGCAGCTTTACCGCCACAAGCTGCCCGTCCCCTGTCGTCGCATCATCTAAAAATATCATATGTCCGGAAGTTTCACCGCCAAGATTACAACCTGTTTCAACCATCATCTCTAACACATGGCGATCCCCAACGTCAGCCCGGTAGAAATCAAATCCGTTTTCCCGGGCGAAAACATCCATGCCGGAATTTGACAAAATCGTCCCGACCACGCCATTGCCCGCCAGCCGCCCTTTCGCCTTCATGTCACGCGAGAAAATAGCAAGCAGTACATCTCCGTCCACCAACTCACCGTTTTCGTCAACGACGAGACATCTGTCCGCATCTCCGTCGAAAGCGAATCCAACATCGAACTTTTCTGCCTTCACTTTCGCTTGAAGCGTCTCAACATGCGTGGATCCGCAGTTTTCATTGATATTCACACCATCCGGTGCTTCGGCTATAATTTCGAGGTCTTCGGAACCCGGATTCAGCCCCGAGAACAGCTGTCTCGCAGTGATCGCCGCTGACCCGTTTGCGCAGTCTACTGCGATTTTTCCCGTATATCGCCACTCGGACTTGGAGACGAGGAACTGCAGGTAGTCATATGCCAGCCGCCCGTCATCACGACCTACGCGGCCTAATTCCGAACTTTTCAGCACGGTGTTTACACCCTCGTCAATCAGCCGCTCGATCTCAAGCTCTTGCGCGTCGCTGAGTTTAAATCCGTCTTTGCCAAATATTTTTATGCCGTTGTGCTCATATGGATTGTGCGACGCGGAAATCATAATTCCCATGTCACAGCCGGTTTTTATCGTCAGATACGCCACAGCTGGGGTCGGCAGAACTCCGCATATCGCTGCATCAGTCCCGGTAGCGCACAGCCCCGCCGTCAGCGCCGCCTCCAGCATGTCACCCGATATCCGTGTATCTTTCGCGATCAACACGCACGGTTTCTCCGATCCTTTTTCTTTTTTCAATATGCTGCCCACAGCCAGACCCGTTCTATATGCCAGATCGGCAGTGAGCGTTTCGCCCACAACGCCGCGAATACCATCAGTTCCGAAATATTTACCCATTTGATAAAGCTCCTCTACTATTGTTAAATTACCGATAGACAAAATGGATGTCCAGCAGAATCAAACATCACTGTTGAAGTGTCAAAAATATCGCACCTCTGATTTCTTTGCCCCACATTTTATAGCATATTCCACCGCTTCGTCAAGGTTTTCCACCTTAAAATCTATGATGCATCATTTGCTGCTACTTTCCATCTTCCCAAAGCTGCACCATCGCCGAATATAAATATATTATCCTATATCTCCATTTGATCCTGCCCGAAGAACTCGATCCCCAAGTGCTCATATGCCTTCCGGGTGACACATCTTCCGCGTGGGGTGCGTTGCAGAAATCCCCGCTGCATCAGGAATGGTTCGTACACGTCTTCAATCGTCACCGGCTCTTCGTTAATCGTCGCGGCGATTGTGTCCAGCCCCACCGGGCCGCCGCCGTAGTTTTCTATGATGCTCATCAACAGCCGCCTGTCTACAGCATCAAGACCCGTTTGGTCGATCTCCAGACGTGAGAGCGCATCGTCTGCCGCTTCATAAGTGATGACACCATCACCCCTGACCTCGGCAAAGTCTCGCACCCGCCGCAACAGCCTGTTGGCGATTCTCGGCGTACCCCGGCTGCGAGAGGCAATCTCCACCGCGCCGCGCGGCTCGATTGGAATCGAGAGCAATTCGGCGGATCGCTCTATAATTTCCCGCAGCTGTTCTGTCGTATACAGATCCAGCTTCAAGTCAATCCCGAACCTGTCCCGCAGCGGTGAACTCAGCTGTCCCGCCCGTGTCGTCGCCCCGACGAGGGTGAAGCTTTTCAGTTCAAGGCAAATCGACGTCGCCGACGGGCCTTGGCCGATGATGATGTCTATCTGTTTATCCTCCATCGCGGGATACAGTATCTCCTCAACGGCCCTGTTCATCCTGTGTATCTCGTCAATGAACAGGATGTCGTTTTCGTTCAGGTTCGTCAACAGCGCCGCCAAATCTTTCGGCCGTTCTATCGCGGGGCCAGAGGTTTTGCGCAAAGCCGAACCCATCTCATTGGCGATAATCGCCGCCAGCGTAGTCTTCCCCAATCCCGGCGGACCGTGCAACAGCACATGATCCAGCGGCTCATTCCGCCGCCGCGCACCTTCCAGGAATATTGACAAATTCCCCTTTGCCTTGTCTTGTCCAATGTATTCAGCAAGGTTTTTTGGCCGCAGACTGCCCTCTCCCCCGTCTTCACTGATAAAGGCGGTTGACAGCAGCTCTTCGTCTTCTGAAAATACGTCGTCACTGTAATCTATACTCATATTATATATTGACTCCTGTAATATGTTGCGGTTAGTTTCCGGGCACTATCCTTGGCGGGTGAAGGGTTATTCCGTCTATTATTATTACGTCTTCAGATTCACGCGAGAAGCTTACATCCGGTTCACTGCCATGTCTAAAAATCCGCCCACGATCAAATATGCGGAAATCTGAAGGGGCGATGGTTCCTGTTGGCATAAAACTGCCTTCCGGCCAATGTGTTGTACGAGTGGCTTGACGTCCGCTGAATTCATATACCACAATAACTTCATGTGTAAATCTGAAATGCGGCTCTGACACCCACTCCCCGTTAAGTGCCCCGCCAAGCGGTGCGCGCTCAATTAAGATAATAATCGCAGCCATAACCGCTAGGAATCCCAGCGTGATCAAGGCAATTCTCTTAATCTCTAGTAACCTTATTTGGCGTAGCACCTTCATTGGGCGCAGCGGCTTCCCTTTCGGATTAAAGGGGGCATCACAATGCGGGCAGTACAAGTCACCGGTTCCCATTTTTTTACCGCAAGTTGAACATGTCATATCGCTTCCCTCCTGTCAAGTATTATAATACCGCTGTCAGCGGCAATGATTCCTTAAGGACGTACCCCTACTTCACACTGTTCTTCAAAACCTCGCGCACAATCTCTTCAACCGTCAGCGATTGCATGTCAACCCCGCGCATCGCCGCCGATATCTCGCCCGAGCTATAGCCAAGCACAGCCAGTGCCGCCGAGGCGTCGTTGAGTTTTGAACCCGCCTGTCCTGCTTCCCCGCTCGGCGGAACGTATCCCGCTGCTTTGAGGGACGCGGATTCTTTGCTGACTTTATCCTTCAGCTCCAGAATAACGCGCTGGGCGATTTTCTTGCCGATTCCGGGCGCGATTGTCAGCGCAGTCTCGTCTTCGCTGATGATCGCAAGTGCTAAGGATTCCGGCGTGCTGGATGACAGTATCGACAACGCCGCCTTCGGGCCGACACCGGATACGCTAATCAAAAGCTCAAAGCACCGTTTTTCGTTTAAATCATAAAACCCGTATATGTCGAATGCGTCTTCTTTGATGTAACAATACGTATACAGCCGCGCCTTCTTGCCTGTCTCCAGGCGAGAGAGTGTATTCGCCGTCGTCATGCAGGCATATCCTGCCCCGCCCGCGTCGATCACGGCCAGATTCTGGGCGATGATCGCCACCGCGCCTTCTAAATAGTAGAACATACGCCGTCTCCTTCTTGATTCATCAGCGAATGGCTGAATCTCGCGTGGCAGATCGCGATGGCAAGTGCATCCGCCGCGTCATCCGGTTTGGGGATTTTATCCATTGTCAGCAACCGTTTCACCATGTCCATCACTTGTTTTTTTGTTGCGCGGCCGTATCCCGTCACGGCTTTTTTCACCTGAAGCGGCGTATACTCAAACATCGGTATACCGTGTTCTTCACCGGCCAGGATAATCGCCGCGCGCCCGTGGGAGACTGTGATGGCGGTCTTCAAGTTCGTGTTGAAAAACAGCTCCTCAACCGCAATCGCGTCCGGGCGGAAGGTCTTTATGATCTCGCCCACGTCCATGCGGATCTGCATCAGCCGCAGTGCCAAGCGATCTGTCGCTGGTGTTGTGATCACGCCATATCGCCGCAGGGTCGGGTTGCCGCCGGATTCCGTGATGATCCCGAAGCCGACCGTTGCGACCCCGGGGTCTATACCTAGTATTACCAACTCGCGCCCTCCCCTTTTGTTGGGGGTATTATATCATATATTGGCATAAAAAAGCAACAACGCCGTGTGGTGGCGTTGTTGTGGGGCTGCAACTGTTTCCAACAATTATCTTTTCTTTTTCAAATATGAATTAACTAAAAAATAAAATAAATTATTAGTGACGAGGACAAGGGATAAAAAAGGCAACAAACGAGTTCTACCCACGCGAAAATGACCCTCACCTGTATAAAAGTGAATTGAATCTGCTGAAAGTGTCAAGTGAATAAAGTTTCTTCTTCCGTGGACACCTGTAAAAACAGCGTCGTTGCCGACATACTCGAATCGAGCATGGGCTCTATATCTGCGCATCATTAAGAGTTCTGTAAATATATAGCAAATATAGCCGTCTTCACTTTCTACAATATAGACAATAACCCCTTGCTCTTCTCCAAAAGCAACTATAGGTTTTGTTTCCATTTCTTCATAAACATTTTGTCTGGACAGGGGATAGTAGAAAACGTCAACTACAATTGAAAAAATAGATGCATAGATTATTGATGGAACAAATCCAAGAAAATATAATTTTTTATTCATCTGCCCTCTCCTTGTCGCCGGAACAAGTGTCCAATGACAACTTGCTTCTCTCGGCGTATGTTTACCAGAAAAAGTATTGTTGTCATTGGACATGCTTGTTAGCTGTTAATTACACACTTTTTGTTTGAGAATGAGTAGTTGCTAAGTCCAACTGTGGATATCCCACACCGGAAAAGAAAACATACGGAACTGCACTTCCCTTGCAAAATCCCAAGTCCTCCATAAAGTGGGTGTGTGCCCCATGTGATCAAAACCTCCCCAATAAGTTTGATTCTGCAAGTGAGGACGCACTCCACAAGAAACAATAAATCTATCAACTATAAAGCTGTTCCTATGTGATAAAATGTCAACGTTTTCCATAGTGAAAGTAACTGGATTTCTTCGTGATTGAACCTCTGTGTGACCTAGAAAGATTCTTCCACCCACGTCAACGGCCGTACCTGCTATAAATACTATCCAAGCTGCAGCTGCACCGGCAGCAATACCAGGTATACTAAACGCCCAGAGAAACCTACCCGCCAACTCAGCAATTGTTGTCCACCTATCACGTATTATGTATTGTGACAAAGTGGTGCCTCCGACACTAGATGATACACGTACGCCGTGAATAGGGATAGGGCCTATTGACGTAGATAAGTTTCTAAATCTAACAACACCCATAATTACACCCGCAGTTGCTTGAAAAGATTGAGTATTATGATATTCAAAAATTTCAACAGGCGGCATTTCTAATATTTCGACTGTTTCGATTATTTCAATTGTGCGCCCCCTGCTATTTTCAACCACAACATAGCTAGTCTTATGTAGTCTATCCCTCTGATCATTGTAAAGCATGGCTCTATGCATTAATTGATCGTTAAGATACTCATAAAAAACAATGTCTCCATTATCCATCTCCTCAGTTCTCAACGTATAAGCATTGCCATCTAAAATAAAACTTGATATTCCTATTCTGCCATCATCTGAGACAGAAGACTCAAAACCGCCAATCGAGGCGGCATCAGCCGCAAACGCCGTACTCCCCAGTGCCGCCATCATAGCCACACACAACACCACGCTGATAATCTTTCTAACCATATTCCTTTTCATTTGTTAATCGTTCCTTTCAAAAATTATATAGTTTAATTTGGTATTTTGCAAGCGTAAATTCAAATGTCTCCGAAAACTCCGTCCACATAGGCACCACCCACCCTTTCTTATATATGGAAACGCTTCCTTTGTATACTATAACCCCCCCCCCATTTAATTTGTCAATAAAAATTGTTGATTTTCCACAAGAAAATTAAATACGTGCGCCAACAACTCCGCTTCACACAATGCGACCCTTTGCATACACTGTAGAGAAGAAAACACAACCAATTTAGAAAGTCTAAGGAGGAAATCAAATGTCAGACAGGATTTTACCGGGTC
>WQVW01000055.1 GCA_009785655.1 Oscillospiraceae bacterium
TGAAAAGCGCTATGTTGATGCATGGATTGAGATGGGATTCAACGGTGACGCGGTTGAAATCGCATATGACAGAACCGTGCTGAAAACAGGCAAGCTCAGCTGGGGATATATCGACTCGATCATTAAAAGCTGGCACGAAAAGAATCTGCACACGCCGGAAGATATTTTGAAAAAAGATACCAGATCCACCCAAAATACGAAACCAAAAGCGCGAGAGCAATCGCAGAAATTCAACGCATTGGACATGGACGAGCTTGAGCGGATGGAAAGCTATCTGAAAAAGCTGCAAGAGACGGATGGTTAATATGACATATGACGGAAAATTATTGGCTCACGCCCGGAGTATTCTGGACGCCCAACGCCGTGCGCGGGAAGAGGTATTCAGCCGCCGGCAGTTGGAGGCGTACACGAAGAATCCCCGAATCCGGGAGCTAGACGCCCAACTGCGCGGCACAATGGCAGAACTGTTGGCTGCCGCGCTGGATAAAGACGCATCTGGGCAGATTGAACAAATCCGCGAAAAAAATCTGGAGTTGCAGCAGGCGCGGCGGCGGGAGATCACCAAGGCCGGATTTGCCGACGGGTATCTAAATGATGACCCGTGCTGTTTCGATTGCCGCGATACCGGATTTATCAATGGAATCGAGCCGTGTGAATGTCTGATTGAATTATACAGACAGGCGCAGAACGCGGCGTTAAGCAGTTTGTTAAAACTCGGCGCGGAGACGTTTGAAACGTTTAGGCTGGACTATTACAGCGACGATCCGAATGCGAACGGCGTGTCTCCCCGGCGCGTGATGGGGATTATTTTTGAGACTTGCAGACAATACGCGAACAAGTTTGGGTCAAAATCCGATAATCAGCTGTTCACCGGCGCACCGGGATTGGGCAAGACGTTCCTGTCGGCGTGTATTGCCAGGGTGGTCGCGGAGGCTGGCTTCTCCGTGGTATATGACACGGCAGGTGCAATCTTTACGAAGTTTGAGGACGCAAAATTTTCAAGAGAAGAAGAGGACAGGCAGGAGGCCAGAAGAGAAACCAAAAGAATGCTTGAATGTGATCTGCTGATTATGGACGATTTAGGGACGGAGCTTGTTACGGCATTCACGAAAAGTGCGTTGTATGAAATTGTAAATACCCGGCTGATAACGGGGAAAAAGACGATAATAAGTACGAACATGAGCCAGGAAGCACTGCGGAGTAACTACACGGAGCAGATCGTATCCCGCCTGGAGGGAGAATATAAAGTGCAGGAGTTCCGGGGTGAGGATATACGCAAAAAGAAATCGTAAATTAAAGAGGTGAGCATTATGTCAAAAAAAGTGCTAATCATCGAAGACGACAACAATATTGCCGAACTTTTGCGGTTGTATATGGAGAAAGCAGGGTTCACCGCGTTTATTGCCGAAAACGGGGCGCGGGGTTTAACGGAATTTGAAAAAGTATCGCCTGACCTCGTTCTGCTGGACATCATGCTGCCGATCTTGGACGGCTGGGGCGTATTGCGAGAGATCCGCACACAGTCTAAAGTGCCGGTGATCATGCTGACCGCAAAAGGTGAGACGGCGGACAAAGTGATGGGCTTAGATGCCGGTGCAGACGATTACCTGACCAAACCTTTCGAGGTGGGGGAATTGCTGGCCAGAGTCCGCGCCGTCATGCGCCGCGTGGACGATGAGGCCGAGGGACACAGAAGAAAGCTGGTATTCGACAAATTGGTGATCGACATGGATTCGTTTGAGCTGTATGTTAATGACAAAAGAGTCGAAGCCCCGCCGAAAGAAATGGAGCTGTTGTTCCATCTTGCGTCATCGCCCAACAGAGTATATACCCGCAACCAGCTGCTGGATGAAGTCTGGGGATTCGACTACTTCGGCGACTCCCGCACGGTGGACGTGCATATAAAGCGCTTACGTGAAAAGCTGGAAAACGTCAGCGATAAATGGTCACTGAAAACCGTCTGGGGTGTCGGATACAAATTTGAATTAGCGGCGGACAATTGACAGTTAGGGTGGAGCATCGGACGCCCCATAGGGGATGCCGTCCCCGGCATCCCGTCGTATCCTCGTCCAAACCCTCGTCCCTGCCGGTCGGCAACGGGAATAAACAAACAGGACACAGCCTGCGGTGCCCTCTACAGGGGTGACGCACCGTCGCAACCGCACCACCAAACCAAACACACAACGAGTCAACACTATGAAACAAAGTCTATATTTCAAAAACTTTATATCCACCGCGTTGATCGTGCTCTCCAGCTTTATATTGCTGGGAGGGCTGGCGTTGACGTGGAGTTATCGCCGGGCACTCAATGAAAATCAGGCGGCAATGCAGCGGGCGGCGAATGAAGCGGCGCGATACATCGGGGCGCGGAGCTTGAACGAAGACTTCGATCTCAGCGGGCTGGATATCGGCATGTGGCTGACGATGGTTTCTGGCGTGTCAGGGTTTGAGCTGTTGCTGACCTGTGACGAAGGTATCATCCTCTCCTGCTCTGACAGGCGGTTTACGCATTTGGGCATGGGGATTCCGCCGGACTATATTCCACAAGTCCGGAATGCCGTGCGGTTTTCAACGTTGGGCGGAATCTATACCAGACCCCGGCATGTTGTCGGTGCGCCGATGACCCGCGCCGTCGGCGGAGAGCGAGAAGTTTTCGGATACCTGTTCCTGTCCAGCGACATAGAGGCGTTCCGCGCCGATTGGATGGATTTTTCCGTCGTATTCACACTGATCTCCCTCGGCGTAATGGCACTGTCGGCGATCATCACGTTTATATTCACTAAAAAGCTGGCGGGGCCGATAAACGAGATGGCTGTCGCCGCCGGGCGCTTCGCCCGCGGGGATTTTTCTACTAGAGTCAAAGATTTGTGCCGCCAGGATGAAGTGGGGCAACTGACCGTTGCGTTCAATGCCATGGCGGACTCAATGGAAAGCCAAGAGCGGCTGCGGCGGGAGTTTATCGCAAATGTATCGCATGAGCTGAAGACGCCAATGACAGTCATCGCGGGATTTGCCGACGGCATTCTGGATGGGACGATCGAAGACAGCGGGAAGTATCTGGGCGTGATCTCGTCAGAGACACGCAGACTCTCTCGCCTGGTTAACAGTATGCTGGATCTGTCAAAGCTGCAAGCGTCTGACGAGGTGTTGAAGATGAGTTTTGACATTGCCGAAGTGACGCGTCTGGCATTGTTGAGTCTGAGCGGCAAGATTGACGACCGGGGCTTGGATGTCACTGCGAATCTGCCGGAAGAGCCGATAAAAACACGCGGAGACCGGGACTCGATAACACAAGTGGTCTATAATCTGATTGACAACGCGATAAAATTTTCCCGCCCCGGCGGCACGATTGTTATAGAGCTGTGGAAGCAAGGCGGGAAGGCGTTCGTATCCGTGGAAAATCAGGGTGAAACGATCCCGGAAGATGAGCTGGCGCACATATTTACAAGGTTCCACAAAGCCGACAAATCCCGCAGTGCCGACCGCGAAGGTGTCGGCCTGGGGTTGTATATTTGCAAGAGCATTCTGGATAACCACAATGAGGACATATTTGTCAGCAGCAAAGACGGCGTGACAAAGTTTGTATTCAGCTTGACGCTGGTGTAAGGGGATGCAGGGGCGGCCGTTGGCCGTCCGAAAATACAGGGAGACGGACGCGCAAAGTGCGCCCCTGCAACATGGCAATACCCAGTATAATAGTAAATAAGAAAGAGGACAACGACCACATTGGAGTATAATGCCGGACAATTTGATATCGCCGTCATCGGCGCGGGGCACGCAGGGATTGAGGCGGCGCTGGCCGCCGCGCGCCTTGGGATGCGGACGATCTGCTTTACAATTAACCTTGATGCCGTTGGTAACATGCCATGCAATCCGTCAATCGGCGGAACAGGGAAAGGTCACCTGGTGCGCGAACTCGACGCACTCGGCGGAGAAATGGGCAAAGCGGCCGATCGCTGTGCGATCCAGTTCCGTATGTTAAACAGAGGTAAAGGCCCGGCCGTGCATTCGCCCAGGGCGCAGATTGACCGGCGCGAGTATCAGAAAGTGATGAAACGCACGCTGGAACAACAGCCCGGATTATCGCTGCGGCAAGCGGAGATTATAGACATCGGCGTGGAGAACGGCGCGGTATCATACGTCAAAACCCGCACCGGCGCGATTTTTTATACAAAAGCCGTCATCATATGTGCCGGGACGTATCTGAACGCCCGCACCATCGTTGGTGAAGCGGTGCAAGACGGCGGTCCGGACGGCATGTTCGCGGCAGAGATGCTGACCGGACGCTTGCAAGCACTCGGCCTCAATTTGCGCAGATTTAAGACTGGTACGCCGCCGCGGATCAACGCCCAAACGGTGGATTTTACAAAGCTGGAAACCCAACACGGCGATGAACCGCCGCAAACATTTGCGTTCGTAGAAGACGGGGCATCGGAAACAGTCCCCCCCATGGAGTCCGCTGTTTGCTGGCTTGCATATTCCAATGAGCAAACCCACGATGTGGTGCGTGCGAATCTGCATCGCTCGCCGATGTACAGCGGCGTGATTGAAGGCACCGGCACGCGGTATTGCCCGTCGTTTGAGGATAAAGTCGTCCGATTTGCTGAAAAAGACCGACATCAGCTGTTTTTAGAGCCGACGGGACTGGATACCGAAGAGCTGTATCTACAAGGCTTCTCTTCATCCTTGCCGGAGGAAGTGCAGGTGCAAATGCTGCGGACAATTCCAGGCATGGAACAGGCCGAAATAATGCGCCCGGCATACGCGATTGAGTACGACTGTGTAGATCCGTTGGAACTCATCGCCACGCTGGAGAGCAAGAAGATCGCAGGCTTGTACGGTGCCGGGCAATTCTGCGGTTCCTCCGGATATGAAGAAGCGGCGGTGCAAGGCTTCGTTGCCGGGGTGAATGCCGCGTTGAAGCTGCGCGGAGAGGAGCCGCTAATTATCCGCCGATCCGACGGATATATCGGCGCGCTGATAGATGACCTCGTCACCAAAGGCACGAACGAGCCGTATAGGATCATGACGTCCCGCTCAGAATATCGCTTGCTGCATCGGCAGGACAATGCGGATATCAGGATGAGTGGGCTGGGACAAAGCATCGGACTGATTTCGGACGCGCGGCATCACCGTGTATTGGAAAAATACGAAGCGGTAGCGCGGGAGATTGCCCGGTTGAAATCCACATTTGTGCCGCCGTCAGAATCGCTGAAAGCGTTGCTGGAGTCTGCCGGGGAACCGGGGCTGAAGTCTGGTGCGAGTTTAGCGAATCTGCTGCGCCGCCCGAAGTTGAGTTATGATATGCTGGCACCATACGATAAATCCAGGCCGGCACTCGACCCGGCAGTGACGGAGCAGGTGGAAATATCGATCCGGTACGAGGGATATATAGATAGGCAAGCGCGGCATTTACGCGACTTTGAAAAAATGGAAAATCACCCGCTGCCGGAAGATTTGGATTATTCCACGTTGAACGGTTTACGATTGGAAGCGCGGGAAAAACTAAACGCCGTCCGCCCAGCGAACCTGGGGCAGGCCTCCAGGGTATCGGGCGTGTCCCCGGCGGATATTGGTGTATTAATGGTGTGGTTGGGCAGCTGATAGCATAATTACCGCAACATAATAGACAAAACACCCGCCTCTGCGGAGGCACCCTCGGGACGTAGAGGGCAAAGATGAAGGAATGCCCCAGCCCTTTTTAGTAAAGAGGGTGCCGACCGCAGTCGGCGGGTGTTTTATTCCCCACGGGCGAATGCATCACGCCCATGATTTTGAGGTGATACGATGAAAATCGGCAACATAGAAATCTCATCCCCGACGGCGTTGGCACCGATGGCTGGTGTGTCTGATGTGGCGTTTCGCGCGATTTGCCGCGAATTTGGGGTGGGGTTGACTTACACGGAAATGGTCAGTTCCAAGGCGTTGGTGTATCAAGATCGCAAAACACGCACGCTTTTAGGTGTGACGGTGGGGGATCATCCCGTCGCGGTGCAGATATTCGGCTCTGACCCCGAATGCATGGGGGAGGCCGCGGGTCTGGCACTGGAGATATCCGGGGCGGATATTGTCGATATCAACATGGGCTGTCCTGTGAACAAAATCGTCAAAAACGGTGACGGCAGTGCGCTGATGCGTGACCCCGATAAAGCCGCACGCGTGATTGAGGCTGTGGTGAAAAGCGTTGGCGATAGAGCACCGGTAACGGTAAAATTCCGCAAAGGCTGGGACAAAGGCAACGTCAACGCGGTGGAATTCGCGCAGATGGCAGAGTCCTCCGGCGTGTCGGCAATCGCTGTGCATGGACGCACCAGGGCGCAGATGTATGAAGGCCGCGCCGATTGGGATATTATAAGGGAAGTTAAAAAAGCCGTGAAAGTCCCGGTGATGGCAAACGGCGACGTGTTCGCCGCTGAGGACGCGAAGCGGATATTCGCATACACCGGGGTTGATGCCGCCATGGTCGGCAGGGGGGCATTCGGTAACCCGTGGTTGTTCGCACAGATCAACGAAATGCTCAACGGAGAAGAGGTGCGCCCCGCACCGACAGCTTCAGAGAGAGCGGACACGGCGATGCGCCAGTTCCGCCTGGCTGCCGAACTGAAAGGCGAAAAAATAGCGTGCCTGGAGGCACGGAAGCACTACGCGTGGTATCTGCGCGGCGTGCCGCACGCCGGGTATTTTAAAGCGCAGATCATGAAAGCCGAGACGCTGGACGATCTGCAAAAAATAACGGAAGGGATCAAAAGAGAGCTATGACAGAAGAACAAAAGACAATAGAAAAAGTTCTACAAGGCGATGCCCAAGCGTTTGAAGAACTTGTCATAGCGAACGAGAAAATCGTGTATAATCTGGCCATGAAAATGACCGGGAATGTTGAAGACGCACAAGATATTACGCAAGAGGTGTTCATAAAGACATATCGTCAGCTAGCAAAGTTCCGGGGAGAGAGCAAGTTTTCCGTCTGGCTTTATAAGATGACGTATAATCTGGCGATAGACTATATCAGGAAGCGCGGGCGGTCGGCCAAAACAATCCCGCTTACATATCCGGACGAAGACAGCACACCGCTTGATTTGCCGAGCCTGGATGAACTGCCAGAAGAAAGCATCCTCCGTGAAGAACTTCGCCGGAACATAGACGATTGCATCGAAACACTGTCGGAAGATCACCGCGCCGTGTTCACCATGCGGGAAGTCGCGGGGTTGAGTTATGCCGAAATTGCCGAATCTCTGGCGGTCAGCGAAGGAACGGTGAAGTCCCGATTGGCCAGAGCCAGACAAAATCTTGTAAAAGGCCTGACGGCGAAAGGAACTTTTCCGTCGGGATATCGTCAGAACAGTTAATAGATGATCATGCAAGGGACGTATTGCACGTCCGTTGCATTGAAGGAAGGTAAGAACAGTGAAGCGTTGCGCGGATTATTATGAACTCATAAGCGCCTATATAGACAATGAACTGGACGAGAAAGACCGCCTGATGGTGGAACGGCATGTTGAGACATGCCCGCATTGCCATGGGATTTTGCGTGCTTACAGTGAAGTCTCCAGCGCGGTGACAGATACGATGGAAGCCCCGCCGGAGTCGATACGCCGCCGCATTATGGCGGAAATTGTCAAACCGGCGGTTGAAAAGCCAAAGGCCAAGAAGATATTGTTTCTGTCGCCGCGGGCGGCAACCGCCGCGCTGATCCCGTTTGTGGCGGGTTTCATATTGTTCTTGACGCTGATGCTGCGCCCGGACGGTACATTGCCGACCACCATGTCGGATGAAAGATCACCCTTGCGGATGACCGATGATATTGCGACAGGTGCCATGCCGCCTGGGGACTCTGTACCGGAGGAAGAAGTCGCTTGGGAAGCAGACACTGCACAGAGCATCCCTGCACCGCTGCACCGCCCCGCAGAGCCTGCCGCAACCCCGCCGCAATCAGGTGCCGGAGATGCTGCGACCGAGCCCAGAGGTGCCGTGCCTGACGTCGGATTTGGCACCAACCTATATGCCGCGCAGACGGAGCTGATTGACGAAGATGACGAGACTAGATTTTACGCGATTGTATTCGTAGACGGCGAGATTCCGCCCGTCCTTGCGGGGATTGAGCCGTACGTGACCGATTGCGGCAATCTGTTCATAATCATCCCGCGCGATATGGTGGCAGCGCTCATCGGCTGGCCGGATATATCGGTGCAATTTCGCAACGAAGCAGCTGAATACGCAAAAGTAATATTTTGACGCTGTTCGGGGCGCGCTTTGTCCTCACGTTCTCGAACAAATGGAAAAATCCCCAGGAACAAACAGATGCTCCCGGGGATTTTTAATTTTGCAAAAAGCAGGAAAACGTGATAAAATAACAGCCAGGAACTGTCGCTTGGCGACTCGGTCACTCTCCTGCAAAGGGGGTGATGGTATGGTTACATATGATGCACTTTTTGTGTATACGATGGTAATCATAGCGATCATAACGCTCTGCCATAAGCTATTTAAAGACAGAGACGAATGAAAACGAGACGCCTTAAACA
>WQVW01000056.1 GCA_009785655.1 Oscillospiraceae bacterium
AAAAAAATAGATGCGAGGTACAGATTATGAAAAAATTTAAGAAGGCGCTTCCGTTTGCACTTGTGGGCGTGATGCTTTTATTAAGCGCGTGCAGAACAACAAACGATTACCCACCTGTGGAGGAAGACTATCCAAACTATGAGCAGCCAGCTACGCTGCCCGAAGATATTGAAGCAGATGAAGTCACCGAACCGGAAGATGTTGACGCAGATTACGAAACAGATATTGATTTGGACTATGTATGGCCCACAATTTTTGTGAACGGCGAGGGCATACCGGATGTGGATCACATGATTGTCGGCGACGATATTTTCCCCACCCATGTTCCGCTGATCCCGGTGGCGAATGCCCTTGGTGTTGCGGTGGAAATCGGTGAAACAGATCCCATGATAGTTACACTGGAAGGGTTAAATGGCGATATTTCATTCACATTAGGCTCGGAAGATTTTACAGTGAATGGCGAAGTGATAACACTTAACCAACCTTCCGTTGAGATTGATGGTGCAGTCTATGTACCCGTCACATTCTTCCGCGATGTTTTCGGTGGCAGCGCATTTTCGTCCGGCGGTGAGGTGCATATCAGCACCGATGCCGAAGACATGATGTAGCACCAACTTTCCCGGCGCGGCCGGATGCTAAATTTATGCTGAATAAACGCAAAACACCCAACAGATCGGTTGATCTGTTGGGTGTCTTGCTGTTGGCTGATATTTTAACAGGATTTGCTTAGGTTTTTGGCAGCAAGGCAGAAATGTAAATGAATCCTGGGCAAAGTAATGCCCAGGATTCATGAAGCCATCGTTGGCGTTTATACTCTTACGTCATCCAATATGCGTACAGGCGAAAGCCGATGTTCTGCAGTTCCGTCACCGATGAGTCCTGCGCCGAAACTGTGACCGCCCCACGCCCAAAGTTCACCGTTTTCGGTTAAGGCAAACGTGTTAACAAAACTGACCCATCCGTGATCCATCCAATAGCTTGAGAATACAGACACCACATTATCCATAATCTTCACCGGTGCCAGGCGGGACTCAGTGGTGCCATCCCCAAGCTGCCCGATATTGTTGTAACCCCACGCCCAGAGCGCACCGTCTTCGGTGATGGCAAAAGCAGTGTCGGCAACCGTTTTAAAAGATGCGACGTTGTCCATGATCTGCACATACGAGGGGCGCGGATCAGTCGTGCCATCGCCGACGAGCGGTGCCCATTGCCAATGGTCAGGAAAACGGTTCATCCCACGCGTCCACAACGTGCCATGTTCGTCGATTTCGTATAGAAAATCAGGGACTATTCTATGGGAAATATCAACAGAATCTGCGATCGGGACAGGGGAAAGCTGCTCACCGCCCCACACCCAAAGTGCACCGTCTTCTGCTGTGGCGAAGCCGCCATTGAGAGTTAGGGTGACAGCCACTATATTGTCCATAATCCGCACCGGTGATAAGCGGGATTCCGTTGTGCCGTCGCCAAGGACGCCGGGGAGATCAAAATAGCCATTCGCCCCCCATGCCCAGAGCGTACCATCGGCGGTGATCGCATAGGAACGCGCACTGTTGCCTCTGTGACTGTGAGAGGCAATATCAATCGGTGCGATTGCGGCATACACCACATTGTTCATGATCTGCACGGGAGATGTGCGATCTTCAGTCGTGCCGTCGCCAAGCTGTCCGAAGTAATTCGCGCCCCATGCCCAGAGCACACCATCGGCGGTGATGGCCAAAGAATGATCATGTCCCGCCGCGACGTGAATCACGTCATCCATTATCTGCACAGGTGAAAGCTTGTCAGTAGGGAGCCATTCGCCGGACTGCTCGTCCCTGACAGGGTGACCGCCCCATGCCCATAAAGAGCCATCGTCCCCAATAGCCAGCGCGTGCCACGTGGCCACTGATACGGTAGTATGCTGGCGCACATGTATCGGACGCTCGTCGGCAGGCGGATTTGTTGGATCAACAACAGTATCGTCTTCGTCTTGATTCAGGATGTCTGTATCCGCGTAGGAATTTGGCTGTTCGTAGGCATCTGTCCGTTCATAGACATCTGTGTCTGTGTCAGGACTCGTGCTGCAGGCTACTATCAAAAACATGGCAGCCATTAGCAGCAGCAAAGATAATTTTTTCATAAAACTTTACCTCACATTCTGTTTTCATTTTAGCATATTTTCATGGGTGTGACAATGGGTCGCAGATGTCCTGCGGCCAATAACGCTGGTTA
Source organism: Oscillospiraceae bacterium (assembly GCA_009785655.1). Classification (GTDB taxonomy): domain Bacteria; phylum Bacillota; class Clostridia; order Oscillospirales; family Oscillospiraceae; genus WRMH01. The sequence continues at coordinate 2,215 of WQVW01000056.1, forward strand.
TTCCATACATAAGTCCTCCTGTGTATATTTGATAATATCATTTTACACAGAAGGACTTATGTTCAGTAGTGACATTTGTAACCGTTCTCTCGCCTTCGCTTTGGATTTCAATCTGACCTTCAAATACAAAGGCGTTAGACAATGTGAGCACGTCCCTGAAGAAACTGACGAGCGGGACGTAAGTGTGGCCGTTCACAATGACCGGGGAAACAGGGAGGGTGAACATCAAGCCGCTCATGCCGTAAGTATAGCTGACATACTCACTCCCGATGGCGAGGCGCATGATTGGGGTTGTGGAAAAAACTTGGCCAGGCGGCGGTGTGGCGGTCATCACAGTGACATCCTCCAATGCCCAATTCCATTCCAATGCAGCCGGCAAGCCAAGTTCAACGGCGCGATCCTCTGGAATCCAAGTGACTTCAAACGCAAGTGCCTGGGCGATTGCACGGAGCGGAACCATCATCGTGACACCGTCGTCTGCCATCAATGCGGGCGGTGCGTCAAGCTCAACGCCGTCCACCAATATCGGCATCGTTGATACGTCGCCGCAGTCATCCGGCAACGGCTCCGGTCCGGAGACCGGATCTTCAAAGAGGACAATTATTTTTTGCGCCAAGGCAAGCTCCGGAATGCTCTGGGCGGAGAGGCCGTAGACAACCACAAGACGTCTGCCATTGAGATCACCGTAAGCGAAGTTAAACGCATCACCATCGGCGGTGATGACAACGGTGTCCTCGTCCGTCGTGAACGCAAACATACCGTCTTGACTCAGAAAACGGAAGTCCGCGTTATCCCACGCGTTGAAACGGTCTGCACGTACATTCAGGTCATCCGGAAGTCCGGCGATAACCACGCTGGGATTGTATTGCGGCGGGTAGATGTCAATCATTGACATATTTGCTTGGACAAAGCCTATGATTACATCGCCTATGTCTATTTCACTCTCAAACGGGAAGACAGTGTTGCCGTCAGTTGTGTTGAAGTATATGGTGCCACCGTGCGCGTTTTCAAGTCTAATTCTTAAACCGCTGCCGCCGGATGCGCCGGGGCCTTCCCAAAGTGTTGTGGAAACATCCGTTACTGTTCCTGAAACAGAAATATAATACGGCTGCGGTGCCAGGGGTTCATTCGCTTGACGTTCACCGGGGTTGTTTTGCGGGGGGCTTGCATCGTCAGACGGTTCATTTGCGGTGTGCGTGTCAGCAAGAACCATGACCGCGCCTGTTGCGGCCGCCACTAACACGATGACTGCCAGCATCAGTGACAATAGTTTTTTGTTTTTCATATTCAATCCTCCGATAAAATAATTTGTATTTCTTTAGACGTGCGTATCGCAAAAATGTTCCATGCGTATGCAGACATTGTGATATAATGCCTGCATACGCTGCCCAAACTAGGAAAAAAGAGAGGTTAAATACGATGAGTCTGATACCACTCGGCATTTACCGTCATTACAAAGGCAACCTTTACGAAGTGATCGGTTTCGCGAAGCATAGTGAAACACTTGAAGATATGGTCATTTACCAAGCCCTCTACGGCGAACGCGGGACGTGGGTGCGTCCGCTGTCCATGTGGGATAATCCGATTGCACTTGACGGCAAGACGGTGAATCGCTTCGCATTTGTCGGCGAAGCGATGGCGGAGGAAAGATAGTTCATCGCCATCGCGCGAACAAGTTTGCCAACCCCTCTTCCAGTGAAGTTTGCGTGAAGCCGACATCGACAATACCGTCCAGCTCCGACAACTCGCGGAGCAGTTTATTTGTGTCGTCATACGCAATCTCACGGCGCGTCCTGTCACTGAAATTGACGATCGCCCGCTTTGTGCAGCCCAGCTCATCACGCAATGCGGCAAAGCTTCCGTCAAAAGCGACTTTGCCGTTGGAGATCAGCAAGATTCGCCGCGCCATCTCCTCCAGATCGTCCATGTCGTGGCTGGTGACAACAATCGTTGTGCCTTCTTGCGCGTTCAGTTGCTTGAGGAAACCAATCATCTGCCGCTTGGCCATGACGTCAAGCCCAAGCGTCGGTTCGTCGAGCAGGATTAGCTCCGGCGAATGCAGCAGCATCATTGCGAGATCGGCTCGCATTCGTTGACCCAGGCTTAACTCACGGGCGAAGGTTTTCAGCAGATCGCCGATGTCCAACAGCTCCGTGACCATCGCCAGATTTTTCCGATACAGATCGTCCGGGATATCCCAGACGATCTTTTTCCATTCAAAGCTCTGTATCACTGGGTGATCCCACCAGAGTTCCGTGCGGTTGCCGAATAAGATGCCCAGGCGACTCATCAGTGCTCGGCGCTGTTTTTGCGGTGACATCGACAACACGGCGATTTCTCCATCATTCGGCAACAACATGCCGGACAGCAGTTTCATCGTCGTGCTTTTGCCCGCGCCGTTCGGCCCGGCGTATGCCAGAAATTCGCCGCGCTTAATATCGAACGATACGTCATTCAATGCTGTGATGGTGCGCTTTTCCGGCTTCAGCAAATTCCGCAAGACATTTCCGGCGGTGTTGCTGCGCTGCCATTGCGTAAAAGTTTTTGTGACGCCGCGAATACTAACGGCGGAATCCGTATGGTACATATCTGTTTGAACCTTTTTTGACATAGTGGTTCAGTCCTCTCCTGAAAATGATACTCGCTAGAAGTGAAATAAGTAGTGCGAAAAACATAGGATACAATGCCGTTAAATTCAGCGGCGGCCGCCCCAGAAGCGCCAGCGTTGGGAACCACGCCATTAACCCTTCCGGCAATACCGTAAGCAGTGGAATTTGTACGAAACGCGGCATGCCGGACAGCGGAAAGGTGCTTAAGAACCAGTTCCCGTCAATGACCGTGGTGGAGATTTCCTCACATGTAACAGGCGCATAGAATGCCGCGCTGGAAACCAGATACGCCCGCGCAACAATGATCGTCATGGTGGTGAGCAGATATGCAATAAGTGACAACACCCACCAGGGCGTGATATTTAACCCAAGCTGTCCCACCGCGATAATCATCAGGATTGTCCCGATAACGACATTAATGCCACCGGAAAACGGCATGAATCCGCTGGTGAAAAACTGCACTTTCAGTGACAGCGGCTGGATAAACATGTGTTCCAGCTGGCCTCTGCCGATCATTCTGCTGACGTGGATGTTGTTGCCGTCAAACATGATGAAAATTCCGGTAACCAGTGTGGAATATGCCATCATGAACAGCACTTCATCGGTGCTCATGCCGCCAATGCCGCCGAATCGCGCGGCGATGAGGAACACGCCGGACACCGTTGCAATGTTGGATATCATGTCCGCGCAGATTCCGGCCAGCGTGTATTTTGTATCGCGCAACAGCCATACCAGATCCATCTTCGCCGATATGGCCAACAGTTTCAAAATGCGTCTGAGTGTGATTCTATCCGCCATAACTCACCATTCCTTCCTGTGATTTTTTGAACACAAGCAGTGCGGCAGGCCATAGAATCAAATTCCAGATGATTTGCAGCGCGATGACTTCGCGGGCATTCGCCGTACCGACAAATATCGACAGTGATGCCCCGCCAAGACTGGCAAATGGCTGATACCGCATGACCTCGTCAATCCCAAACGGCAGCAGTTGGATCGGTATCACGGTACCTGAGAACAATGTTACGACTGCCACGCGTATGCGGTCGATCAGCCAGGACATATTCCGCAGTTTGATTGATAGACAGGCAAACAGCACGTCTATCGCAAAGCCGAGTGATATGCATAGCAGCAGACTGATGAAGAATAGCGGAGTTGCGGGAACAAGATTCACGCCAAGCAGCGGTGCGAGCAGTGCCATCGGCAGCGAGAATAGCAGCAGCATCGGCATCCAGCCGCCGATGGTTTGCGCGACAAGTTGGCTCAGCACTGGCAACGGTCGGCCATATAGTTTCAGCAGCACGCCTTCAGAGAGCCAGCCGGACGCGGAGGTTTTGACAACAAGCATGTCAGCCAGAATCGCGGAGACATAGGTGTACGACAGCATTTGTTCAAAACTCATGCCGACTTGCACGCCGGAAGACATGACTACACGCCAGAGGAATATCAGCGGAATCAGCGTGCAGATTTTGATCAGCACATCCGGCATCAGATAGAGGATGCCGCCATTTGTCTTTTCACCCGCTGACAAACGCGCGGTTTTGATGTATTTGTTCATGTAATGTAGAACTCCTTGTATTTGAATTTGGGCGCAAAAATGCCCGGGCATCCGTTTGAATACCCGGGCGGCTAAACACATGAACAGACCTGCAATCAGGCCGGACAGTTCAACGGCGAAAGGCATTCAATACGGCGAAAATGGGCATAGCTATCATGTGAAAGCCCAAAATTGGCACATTTTACCGGTAAAAGGGCGCAAATATCCCCTGAAACCGTATCATTGAATGCGTAGCCTTTGATATATTCGCAATTGGCGAACACACCATCCCGGCTGGAAAACACCGTAAGGTTCATACCTCTCACCACCTTTCATATACATTGGCGATATTATACCGCAACAGGGGAGGGGTTGTCAATCTTGAAGTTGTTGCGATGGATAACGGGATTGTAAAGCCCGGATTATTATGATAAAATCTAATTTGCAGTTTAACTTTACGTTATAAATAAAAACAATCTAGGGAGGTTTAAATATGTCATATCGTCCATTGTTTTCGATGCCCGCGCCGGTTATTTTCGGACGCGGTGCCATCGCTGAACTGGGTACACAGGCGAAGGCACTCGGCGTGAAAAAGGCACTGCTTATCTTTGAAAAGGGAGTTGAAGATGCCGGCATTGCACAAAAAGCCGCTGAAAGTTTGCGAGCCGCCGGTGTTGAGTGCGCCACTTTCAACGGCGTCCATCCTGATCCGACAGACAGCGTCGCCGATTTGGCAGGGGAGACTGCCCTGCGCGAGGGGTGTGATTGCTTAGTCGGTATAGGCGGCGGGTCGAGCCTAGACGCGGCGAAGGCAGCTGCCATCTATCTTCACGACCCGGGACCGACAGCGCGTTACATACTTGCGCAACCCATCGCGGTGGATACGAAAACGCCGGTGATCCTGATACCGACAACGTCCGGCACAGGCAGTGAGTGCACAGCTGTCGCCATCATATCTCGGCCTCAGCACAATGCCAAATGGAGCGTGTTCGTCAACACCACGCTGGCGATTGTAGACCCGGAGCTGACGTTTTCAGTGCCGAAAAGCGTGACAGTGAACACCGCGCTGGACGCGTTCGCCCACGCGGCGGAGGCAATGACCGGCAAAAGCTGGAACTATCACTCTGACTTGTTTGCCGAGGCGGCGATACGCAAAATTGCGAAATATCTGTATACCGCATGGTCAGAGCCGGATAATGCGGAAGCACGGAGTGAACTCGCGCTCGCGGCGAACTGGGCGGGGATTGCGTTCAATAACCCGATTTGCCATGTCGGGCATTCAGTGGCTGATGCGCTGTCGTGTGAGTTTCATACACCGCACGGTCTCGGTTGCGCATTGGCATTGCCGGAAACGCTGGCACTTGTCGCACCTGCCGTGCCGGAGCGGGTAAAATGCATTGCAGACGCGATGGCGTTACCGCAGACGGGAAGTGAAACGCCCGCAGAACTCGGCCGCATGGCTGCGGATGCCATACGCGCAATGATGCAGAGTATGGAAATGCCGTCACTAAAATCTCTCGGATACTCGCGCGAACAGGTGCTGGCACTTTATCCGGATGTGGTTTCAAACCATCTCTCCAGCTATTGTCCCGTTGAAATCACCGATGACGTGGCGAAGCAGCTGTTGGCGGATGTGTACGATAATTATCAATAATATGGCGGACAATAAAGCATCACCCCCGGCCTAAGCCGGGGGTGATGCTTTATATAATTGTTTGTAAAGAATCCCAGATACCGGGTGCAGGTTTATCTCTTCAGTTTTGGGTCAAGTGCGTCGCGCAGCGCGTCCCCTAAAAGGTTGAACGCCAGCACCGTCAGCATGATAAACACACCCGGAAAATTCAGCAGATATGACGCTGTCATCATAAACTCACGGTTTTCAGCCATCATCCGTCCCCACTCCGGATACGGTGTTGGTATCCCGAAGCCCAAGAACGACAGCGATGCCCCCGTGATAATCGACATGCCCAGGATAACTGTAAACATGATGATAATGGGTGACAGTCCGTTAGGCAGCACTTGTGTAAACAGTATGCGCATATTGCGCAGCCCAATAGCGTGCGCCGCCTCCACAAATTCCTGGTTGCGTACAGTGAGTATGGATGCGCGCGTAATGCGTATAAAAAACGGTATACTGGCAACACCGACCGCGAT
>WQVW01000057.1 GCA_009785655.1 Oscillospiraceae bacterium
CGCCGGAGAGGGGTTGAACGCAAAAATAAAAAAAATGCCGGAGGAAACGCAATCGAAACTGCAGATTACACTGCAGCGGATCATCAACGAAGGTTCCGGCGGGTTGATTTGTATTATACTGTAGAAAGCGAAACGCCTATCGGTCAGCAAATACCGATAGGCGTTTCTGGGATTGACAAATTCGTTGATGTGTGCTATACTACAAACATAAAAGGAACTGCCGCTTTTCACATGGCGGCTCAGTCCTTAAATGAGAACTTGAGGCGCCTTAGAAGCTAAGGCGCCTCATATCATTCATCTTCGTTAAACAATTTGTAACAAAGAGTGATGACAGCTATAATTACCATGGTGTATAGAAACATCATGTCGTATGTAACCATAGACATCACCCCCTTTACATCGGGAGTGACCAAGTCGCCAAGCGGCAATTCCACCCGCAGTATATCACGCGTGGGCATGTTGCGTCAATAAAGCATTCTTGCTGATAGGCACTTTTTTCAGTTGCATGGTTGGAAGATTTTGTGTTAAAATCAAGGGTAACAATATCTGCGAGGTGGACAATATGTCAATGATCGAATATATAGATAACGGTGTCACTATAGTGAACAATCAGCCTGTTCCGGCGGACAAGTCTATGCCGGTGGGGCGAGAGAAGACTATCAGCTATAAAATCTTACGCGCGCATGATACCGGAATATCCCCGGATAAGATGCGCCTGAAATTCGATGCGCTGGTGTCACACGATATCACGTATGTCGGGATTATACAGACGGCGCGGGCGTCTGGTATGACGGCGTTCCCGATTCCCTACGCGCTGACGAACTGTCACAACAGCTTGTGCGCCGTGGGCGGCACGATCAATGAAGATGACCATGCGTTCGGATTGTCGGCGGCAATCAAGTACGGCGGCATATTTGTCCCGCCGAATCAGGCGGTGATCCATCAATATGCCCGCGAAAAGCTGTCAGCGTGCGGGAAGATGATTCTGGGCTCTGACTCGCACACGCGATATGGGTCATATGGCACGATGGGTTTCGGCGAAGGCGGCGGTGAGCTTGCCAAGCAGCTTTTGAAGAATACATACGATATAGACGCGCCGGAGGTTGTCCTCGTTTGGCTGGAGGGTACCCCCCCGCGTGGGATTGGGCCGCATGATGTCGCGCTTGCGCTGGTGGGCGCGGTGTTCCCGGGCGGAAAAGTCAAGAACAAGATTCTGGAATTTGCGGGGCCGGGCATTGCCGCGCTGTCGATGGATTTCCGCATCGGAATCGACGTGATGACAACCGAGACAAGTTGCCTGAGCTCAATATGGGAAACGGACGAGACGGTTCGCGCGTATTATGACAATGTCGGCAGGCCGGAAGATTATCGAAAACTGTCGATTGAGGATGGGGCGTATTATGACGCCATTGTGAAGATAAATCTTTCCGAAATGGAGTCAATGATTGCGTTGCCGTTTCATCCGTCAAAAGTGTATACGATACATGAGATTCAGCGTGATCCCGCGCGGATTTTGCGTGAGGTTCAAGACGAGTGCAACAGTGCGCTTAGCGGACAGACGTGCTTGGATATTGTGGGCTGCATAAACGCGCACGGTGAAGTGACGTGCGAACAGGGCGTCATCGTCGGCTGCGCCGGCGGAATGTATGAAAATATTTCAGAGGCGGCCGATATTCTGCGCGGGGCATCTGTTGGAGATAAGTATTTTGATCTGTCGGTCTATCCGTCCTCAACGCCGATTAGTCTTGCCGTCACGCGGGATGGTATCGCCGAAACGCTGATGGAATCCGGCGCGCTGATGAAGTCTGCGTTCTGCGGCCCGTGTTTCGGCGCGGGCGATACCCCGGCGCATAACACGCTGTCGATCCGCCATGCAACGCGGAATTTTGCCAATCGTGAGGGCTCAAAACCCGCTGATGGTCAAATCGCGGCGGTGGCATTGATGGATGCGCGGTCAATCGCTGCCACGGCGACAAACGGCGGTGTTCTGACAGCGGCGACTGATATTGAGTATGAGATTACTGAGCGCGAGTATACATACGACGGCGCAATCTATGATAAACGCTGTTACAACGGATTCGGCAAAGCTGATCCATCTGCGGAGCTGCGCCTTGGCCCCAATATTACGGATTGGCCAAAGTTCCAGCAGACGCAAGAAAATATGTTGGTGAAACTCTGCGCCGTGATACGCGATGAGGTGACAACGACTGACGAGCTGATACCATCCGGCGAGACATCGTCGTATCGTTCTAACCCCATCGCACTGGCGGAGTTCACACTGTCCCGCCGTGCGCCGGATTATGTGGATATGAGCAAAGCGGTGCGGGATATGGGGCAATCTGAGGCTGTGGAAATATTGAAAAAGGTCGGCGGCGATATCGGCGGTACATCCATCGGCTCTTGTATTTTTGCGAACAAACCCGGTGACGGCAGTGCGCGGGAGCAGGCGGCTTCATGCCAAAAGATTCTGGGCGGGCTGGCGAACATCTGCTATGAATACGCGACGAAGCGGTATCGTTCCAACTGCATCAACTGGGGCATCGTGCCGTTTACAATCAGCCGTGACGAGCCATTTGAGTATTCAGCCGGCGACTGGATATATATCCCCGGAATACGCCAAGCGATCCTATCCGGCGCGGAAGAGATTCCGGCGAAAGTGATCACCAGTGACGGTGTGCGGACTTTGACGCTTGAGTGCCGAGGCCTGAGTGAAGACGAGCGGATGATCCTTGCCGAGGGGTGTTTGATGAATTATTATGCGGCGGGGTATGGAAAGTGAAATAAAAGGCGCTCTCCCATAGCGGGATGAGCGCCTTTTTGTAAATCTACTTCTTATCGTCGCCCGGATGATGGCGGCTGGCGGATTGTTTCTTTTGATTGCGCCCCTCACCATCTGCGGCACTGCGCGCCGATGTTAGGCCGCCTTTAGCCTTTTGCGCCCGGACACGCTTTGGATCTAACTGACTGTCTTTTGCCATTGTACAAATCCTTTTCGTTTATTTTATAGCTTTTGCTGATAAACGGTGGATTATACCTGGGCTTATTTCAGCAAAAATTCGTCCAAATCCATCCTGACGCTGTGAACTGGGGATGGTGCGCAATCGTCCGCGCGGTAGCCTATCGGCAGCATGGCGACTGGTACAATGTTCTCCGGCAGCGCGAAGACTTCGGTGGCTTTCTGTGCGTCGAAATGCATGACCCAGCAGGTGCCGAGGCCGAGTGCTTCCGCCGCGAACATCATGCTTGTGGTGACAATGCTGGCATCCACTTCCCCACTCAATGCACCATCGAAATGACGCTGCCAGCAGGTTGTTTTATCGTAGCAAATCAATAGCACCAACTGCGCGCCGAAGCGGCAGGGTGTGCATTCGTCCACTTTGGCGAAGTCATCCGGCGTTGTGATGACCTTGATACGCTGCGGCTGATTGTTCTTAGCGGTTGGGGCGACGCGCCCAGCTTCCAATATTTGGTCAAGCTTCCCCTGCTCCACCGGTTGATCTTTGAATTTGCGTGCGGAATAGCGTGATGTGGTTAATTCGAGAAATGACATAGAGAACCCCTCTTTCTTTCATTTTGTTATTGATTATAATACAGCAAGGCACAGATTTCAAGATATTTACTTTCACCGCCGCACGTGCTACAATATCTGCAAATGATCAGGCTGGAGCCAGAAATAAGGAGGAAAGACCATGGAACTAAACCGCGACATTACAAGCACCATGTATCTGCGGATGCAAAGAATCCGGGCGTTTGAAAACACGGCGATGACGTTGTTTGCCGATGGGAAAATCCCCGGGGCATTGCACCTGTACACCGGCGAAGAGGCTGTCGCCGCCGGGGTGTGCGCGAATCTGCGCGAAGATGACTATATCGTCAGTACCCATCGTGGACATGGGCATATTGTGGCCAAAGGCGGTGAACTGAAATACATGATGGCAGAGCTGCTTGGCAAAGAAACTGGCTATTGCAACGGCAAGGGCGGCTCAATGCATATTGCCGATGTATCTAAAGGAATCCTCGGTGCGAACGGGATTGTCGGGGCGGGACTGAGCATTTCCGTTGGCGCGGGGCTGTCGATCAGCTATCGCGGGACAGATCAGGTCTGCGTCTGCTTCTTTGGGGACGGTTCCAGCAATCAGGGGACATTTCATGAAGCGTTGAACATGGCTGGTATCTGGAAACTGCCGATTGTCTTCGTCTGTGAAAACAACGGCTATGGTGCATCGATGAGTCAGGCGAAGCATATGTTGGTTCGCGACATTGCTGACCGCGGGGCGGCTTACGGGATTCCGGGGGTGGTTGTGGACGGCAACGATGCGATTGCTGTGTATAATACCACGGCGGAAGCGGTCACCCGGGCGCGGCGAGGCGACGGGCCGACGCTGATAGAGTGCAAAACCTATCGCCATCGCGGCCAGTTTGAAGGCGACCCCGGAATCTACCGGCCGGCGGCCGAAGTTGAAGCGTGGCTGGCGAAAGACCCGATACCGAGATTCGCCGGATTTTTGCAAGAATTTGGATTGTTATCGGCACAAGAGATCGAGGCGATTGATCAACAGGTTGCCGATGAAATCCGTGAGGCGATTGTTTTCGCGGAGCAAAGCCCCTACCCTGCCGTTGAAAAGATTGTCGAAGATATTTACTCCGATATTATTGAGGAGGTGCGCGTGAGATGAAGACGATGAATTACAGAGATGCCATCCGTGAAGCCATGTGCATCCGTATGCGTGAGGACGACAGCGTCCTGTTGATGGGCGAAGATGTGGGGTTTTTCGGCGGTTCTTCCGGCATAACGGCCGGGATGTTTGAGGAATTCGGTGAAAAGCGTGTGCGTGACACGCCGATTTCTGAAAGTGCGATCATCGGCGCGGCGGTGGGTTCCGCTGCCACCGGACTGCGGCCGATTATTGATCTGCTTTTTGTAGACTTCATGCTGGTCGGCATTGATCAGATTGTCAACCAGGCTGCCAAGATGCGCTATATGTTCGGCGGGAAAATTTCGATGCCGATGGTGGCACGTCTGCCATGCGGCGGCGGCGCGGGATTGGCGGCGCAGCATTCACAATCGTTGGAAGCATGGCTGACGCATATTCCGGGACTGAAAACGGTATACCCTTCCACCCCGCAGGATGCCTTGGGGCTGATGCTGTCAGCGATTGACGATGATAATCCGGTGATGTTTTTAGAACACCGGCTGCTTTACGATATGGTGGGCGAGATTGTGGACATGAATCCAATCCCGCTGGGTGTGGGCGATATAAAACGCGCGGGATCAGATGTCACCGTGGTCGCCACAGGCAAAATGGTTCATGAGGCGTTGCGTGCCGCCGATATCCTTGCCAACGACGGCATTGCACTTGAGGTAATCGACCCGCGCAGTTTATACCCGTTTGACATGGACATGATTGCGAAGTCCCTTGAAAAGACGCGCCGGGCAGTGATTATCACCGAGGAAAATAAACGCGTGGCGTTTTCTGCCGAGATATCCGCCACGATCGCTGAGGAATATTTTGATCTGCTGGATGCGCCTGTCGTCCGAATCGGCGCGTTGAACACGCCGGCTCCGTTCTCGCCGCCGATGGAGACATATTATCTGCCCTGTGCCGAAGACATTGTGGCGGCGGTGAGAAAGTTCTGATGATTATACGGAAAACAACCACTGCAGACCTCGACACAGTCTGCCGTATATACGACGAGGGACGGGCGATCATGCGGCAGAGCGGCAATCACGAACAATGGGGCGGGGTACATCCCCCGCGTGCGTTGATTGAAGAGGATATTCGGGATGGCACAAGCTATGTCTGCGTCCGCGGGGATGAAATTCTGTGCGTGTTCTATTTTAATATTGAGCGCGACCCCACATACGCGAAAATTGATGGTGCATGGCTGAACGATGAGCCGTACGGCGTTGTCCATCGCATTGCCAGAGGGTTTCACGCCAAAGGCGCGGGGGCGTTTTGCTTGCAGTGGTGTTTTGAACAGTGCGGTAATTTAAGGATCGACACACACAGTGACAATGTTCCAATGCGGCGGCTGTTAGATAAGCTGGGATTCACCTATTGCGGGATTATTTGGATCGAAAACGGCGACGAACGGTTGGCGTTTCAAAAGCGCGGGGATTAGTAGGCATGTGAGAATGTGCCATACACAAAACACCCGCCGACTGCTCCAGGCAGGTGGTTTCTCTTTAAGCCAGTCAGGCAAACACAGTTTGCCCCCACGAATATGAGGTTATAAGTATGAAAAGAAACAAACCTTTTGACATTTCCCCGCTGGGATTTGGCCTGATGCGGCTGCCCAAGGTGGATGGGAATCCGGCGGAAATCGACTATGCGGCGTCGGCTGAGTTGGTTGATTACGCGATGGCGCACGGCGTGAACTATTATGACATGGCCTATACATATGCCGGGTCTGAGGCATTTGCCGGCAATGTGCTGTCAAAGTATCCACGGGAAAGTTATAAACTCGCCACGAAGTGCCCGCCATGGATGGTGAAAAATGCCGTCGATTTTGAGCGAATTTTTGATGAACAGCGAACCAGAACCCAAACCGATTATTTTGACTTTTACCTGATGCACAATTTCGCGCAGGAGGCAAAACGCGCCGACGGCAACGAAGCCTATTTTGCGAATTTTGAACAAATCGGATTTTATGACATGCTGCAAAAGAAAAAGGCCGAGGGGAAAATTCGCCACTTTGGATTTTCGTTCCATGGCACAATTGATTTGCTTAAAAAGCTTATAGATAAGTACGACTTCGATTTCGCGCAGATTCAGTTGAATTACATCGACTGGACAGCAACTGACGCGAAAACGCAGTATGAAATGCTGACCGAGCGCGGCATCCCAGTAATGGTCATGGAACCGTTACGCGGCGGTGCGCTGGCGAATCTTGGTGAGGAATCGGCAAAAATGCTGAAATCTGAGAGGCCGGATGACAGCCTTGCCAGTTGGGGATTGCGGTATGCCGCGTCGTTCCCGAACGTTGCAACGGTGTTGAGTGGCATGAACGCAATGGATCAGTTGGTTGACAATATCCGGGCGATGGAAAATTTTGAGCCTGTGACTACGCGTGAGACGGCGCTTTTATATGAAGCCGCCGCCGTCTATAGCCGATCCGGTGCTGTGGCCTGTACTGGCTGTGGATACTGTCTCCCCTGTCCGCATGGTGTGAACATACCACGGATTTTCTCAATCTATAACCACGCCCGGCTGGTGGGTTATCGCATTCCGTTCGACAACGGATACGCCACGCTGGCGGAATCTGAACGTGCCGCCAGCTGCATCGAGTGCGGGATATGCGTTGAAAAATGCCCGCAGCATCTGGCTGTGCATGAGTATATGCGTGAAATCGACGAATTTGCGAGGGCGGCGGATTAAACCATGTCTCATACAAAACACCCGCCGACTGCGGTCGACGGGTGTTTTGCCGTTGGTTTCTATACTGCGTCTGCGTTTATCATCGCAAACAATCCTTCAATAAATGGTGCTGGTATGAACTCGCCTGCTTCTATCATTGTGCGTATATCGTCTTGGGACACAATCTTCGCGTCGCAGGTCTCGCCCGTTTGCAAGACAACGTCCGTGAGATTAAAATCGTGCCGGAACAGCCAGATATCCAAGAAGAACTCATGTCCGTAAACCGTGAAAACGCGTTTCCCTGCGTCGGGAGACAGGTCGAGGCCTGTCTCCTCTTTGACTTCACGCAAGGCGGCGGTGAGACTGTCATCCCCCGCGATGGCAGAGCCGCTGGTATATTCCCACATGTTAGCAAAGCCTTTATTCGGTGAACGCTTCGTGACAAGGAATTTTCCATCGTTGTTTTGGATCAAAATGTCCACAACCAGATGATAATCCCCGGGCGGCAGCGGATCGCCGCGCCTATGCAGCCGTCCGGTTAATTGCCTGTCTTTATCGTAGACATCCCATAACTCGTCTGCGCTGGATCGCAGATTTAGCCAGGGCTGCATTCTGGCATACAGCGCCGGCAGGATCTGGGGGTACGTCATCTTGTCCGGTATGGTATCGAACAGCCGCACCTCGGCCATCTCGCTTTCCTCCGGCGGTAAAGATTCAAGCCGCCGGACTTCCGCGAAAAATACCTGACCGTTTGAAATTCCGGTGTCCATATGTACCGAGTAGTCGAAGGCCGGGTATATATCAAAATCCGCCGCCCCGGTTTCTTCGTAGAGTTCACGCCTGGCAGCTTCGATTGGCGTCTCACCGGGTTCAATATGCCCACCGGCTGTTTCCCATGTATCGCGGTTCTTGTGGCGGCTGTAGAGCCAGCGGTCTTGATATTTGACGAATGTGACGACAAATTGGTAGTTTTGCAATTCGCCGAGATTGTGGGTGGTTGTCATAGTTATCCCTTTCTCTGAATGCATTCGATTATTTTTGCGTCATCCCTAATTCCCCTCCTTCGGAGGGGTGCCCCGAAGGGGCGGGGTGGTTCTACCCGTATTTTTACTCACGCCGTACTCTCAGTAATAAA
>WQVW01000058.1 GCA_009785655.1 Oscillospiraceae bacterium
CCGCCGGGGATATTGTAGATAACCTAGGCAGTTTCTGGAGCTAAGGTGGACAGATCAAACAACGCAAAAAGCGCCTGTCGGTATATTCAACCGATAGGCGCTTTGGTTTTTTGTGTCCTTCAAGAAAACGCAAACTCATTCACCAGTTCCGCAAACTCCGCCGGGTCTTCAAGCGGCACTCCCGCCATCAATAGCGCTTGCCCATACAGCAGTTGGGCGTATTTTGCCGCCTTGTCCTTGTCGGTTTCATACGCTTTTTTCAGCGCGGCGAAAGATGGGTGTCCAGCGTTGAACTCCAGCACGCGCTGGGCTTTCATATTGTCCATCGCGCCGCCGTCACGGGCTTGGATTGACTTGAAATACCGTTCCATCTCCAGCGTTATGTCGCCTTGGGTCGCGAGGCACACAGGATAGCTTTTTAGTTTGCGAGACAATCGTGCGGCGGCGATTTTATCACCGAGGGATTCCTTCACAAACTCCAGAACGTCTTTATTCTCCGTCTCCTGCTGAGCCGCCTCTTTTTCATCGTCCTCACTTTGCAATCCCAAGTCGCCGTCAATGACCGAGCGAAATTCCTTCTCCTCAAACTTCCCAACAGCGCGGATGACAAATTCGTCAATGTCGTCGGTGAGGAACAGGATGTCGTACCCTTTTTCGCGCAATTCCTCACTTTGCGGCAATTTCGATAATAGCGCGGCGCTCTCTCCGCAGGCGTAGTAGATGAGCTTTTGCGCTTCCGGCATGTGCTTTACATATTCGGCAAGTGAGATTAGCTTGGCTTCCTTCGACGAGTAAAACAGTAGCAGATCCGACAACTCCCCGCCTTTCGGGCCGCTGACGATGCCGTATTTCAGCTGTATGCCGAAACTTTTGTAGAAGCTTTCATACTGCCCGACCGAGTTCTCCATCAGCTTTGTCAGCTCCGACCGGACTTTTTTCTCAACGTTGTTTGCGATGATCTTCAACTGCCTGTCATGCTGCAGCATTTCGCGTGAGATGTTCAAGGACAGATCCTGCGAATCGACAACGCCTCTGACGAAACGGAAATGCTCCGGCAATAAATCGGCGCAGTGTTCCATGATTAATATGCCGGACGAATACAGTTGCAACCCCGGCTTGTATTCGCGTGTAAAATAGTCAAACGGTGCTTCCGACGGGATAAACAGCATGGCTTTGAAGCTCACGGTACCCTCCGCCGATACGCGGATAATCGCGGCGGGGTCATTGAAGTCGAAGAATTTCTCCTTATAGAATTTCGCACATTCTTCGTCCGGCGCCTCACTCTTCGGGCGTTGCCAGATTGGTACACGGCTGTTGACCACTTCCGTCTCGGTATAATCTTCCCACACCATTTTCTTCTTGCCGTCTGAATCCAGCTCGTCACTCTCCACTTGGCGGCTTCTGGTCACATCCATGATTATCGGCCACCTGATGTAGTCGGAGTATTTCTTAACCAAGCTATGCAGCGTATATTCTTCTAAGAACTCGCTGTAATCCTCATCTTCGGCGTCGGGCTTGAGCTCCATAATGATGTCGGTGCCGAAGGCCGCTTTCTCCGCCGGCTTTATCGTGTAGCCGTCCGCGCCTTCGGACGTCCATTGATACGCACCATCACTGCCGTACGCGCGGGAGATTACCGTCACACGCTCGGCAATCATAAACGCCGAATAAAAACCGACACCGAACTGTCCGATGATGTCAATCTCTTCGGACGGTTGCTCCATCTCTTCTTTGAACTTTAGTGATCCGCTTTTCGCGATCACACCCAGATTCGCCTCCAGCTCCTCCGCCGTCATGCCGATACCGTTATCGCTGATGGTCAGCGTCCGCGCCGCTTTGTCCGCCGTCACGCGGATTTTAAAATCATCCCGCTCCATGCCGATCTTGTCATCGGTCAGGGAGATGTAGCACAGCTTGTCAATAGCGTCTGACGCGTTTGATATCAGTTCACGTAAAAATATCTCCTTGTGCGTGTAGATGGAGTTCACCATCAATTCAAGCAGACGCTTCGATTCTGATTTAAATTGTTTCTTAGCCATCGCGGGTGGAGTCCTCCTTTGTATGTTAATCAATATTTAATGCATCTCATACAGAATTTTCTATTTAAAGTATTTTTGAAACAAAACACCCACCGACTGCGGTCGGCACCCTCGGGACGGCGAGGACGCCGCCCCCTACACTTTCATCTGTCTTCTGCGTGCCAGATTGATCGTGCCCTCGCTCATTTCATTCACGTTGTACAGTGCTTTGGCCAGGCCGTTGGCGACGCACATTTCGGCGTCGTCAGCGGTGTAGGTGGTTATGTTGGTTCTGCTTTCGATCAGTTTATCAAATCCCCATAAAAGGCTGGTACCGCCAGTGAGAACTATGCCGTTTTTTGAAACATCCGCAACAAGTTCCGGCGGGGTGCTTTCAAGCACGTTGTGAATGGTTTCGACAATTCGCTCCGTCACTTCTTCAAACGCCTCCAGCGTATCAGTGGAACTGACGGTGACCACCCGGGGCAGTCCTGTCATTAAGCAGCGACCCTTGACTTCGACTGTAATCACTTCTGACCGCGGGAACACGCAGCCAATGCCTTTTTTCAGCTCTTCAGCCGTCGTTTCGCCAATCAATACATTGTGCTTACGGCGGATGAATTTAATCAACGCGTCATCGAACGCCTCACCCCCGGCTTTCAGCGATGTGGATTCCACAACGCCGGAGAGTGACAGCACCGCGATATCCGTCGTACCGCCACCGAGATCAACGACCATATGTCCATCCGCCCGCGTGATATCCAGCCCCGCGCCGAGAGCCGCGGCTAACGGCGCTTCCATTAAGTAAACTTTCCGCGCACCAGCGGCGACGCCGGCATCAATCACCGCGCGCTCTTCCACCTCCGTTATGCCGGAGGGGACTGAAATAATAATCCGCGGTTTCAACAATGAAAATGAAACGGATTTGCGCACAAGTTCTTTCAACATGCGCTCCGTCATATCATAGTCGGAAATCGCACCGTCACGCAATGGGCGGATCGCCACGATATTGCCCGGTGTCCGACCCAGCATACGCTGCGCCGCCATGCCGACGTTTAACAGCCGCCCTGTGTTCTTGTCCATCGCCACGACCGATGGCTCGCGATAAATAACGCCCTTGCCCCGTGTAGACACTAAGACAGACGTTGTACCAAGATCTATTCCTATATCTCGCCCAAAAAGCATTCAAGGTTCCCCCGCGTCAATTATATTCAATCATTATCGCCAAAAATCCCCAATTCAAGACCTTGTGTCGGAATATTCACCGTCGATTGGGGTACATGCCAGTGTCGCGCAAATGACGCTTTCTGCCCCAGCTTCCAGCAAGGTTTTAGCGCATTCGTTCAGTGTTGCCCCGGTTGTGATCACATCATCAAGCAACAAAATCCGCTTGCCGGTGATGCGCTGCGGATCAATTACATCGTACGCCCCAACTACGTTTTCAATCCGCGCCTGCCGCTTCGGAATCTCTGACTGCGGCATTGTGTCAAACGGTTTGCGCAACGTGTCGATCGCTGTCACACCCAGATTGTCCGCCACGCATTGCGCCAGGCTTCTGGCCTGATTGTATCCCCTTTTATCCAGCCGCGCTTCACTCAACGGCACCCAAGTGAGTATATCGAACGCAACATCCGGCTGCGAAGCGATGAAATCTGACATTATTTTGCCGAAAGGCTCACTATACCCTTCTGCCCCATCAAACTTATATCGGTGGATTGATTTCCGCACATCCCCCTCATAGTAAAGCGGGGACACGCAAAAGCCGAAATGCCCACCCTCTTGCCGTCCACCGTCCGATGTGTACGGGAGATTCTCAGCGCATTTTTTGCAATAGGCATCCGTATTCTTTTTCAATACCTCTTCACAAAACACGCATCTGGGAGGAAAAAATAAATTCAGAATCACTTCAACAAAACCCATGGTGAACCTCCCATCTTGTCACAATTTTATGTCCATCCGTAGGGGCGGCCTTCGTCCGTCCGCGGGATTCAGCGCATTCGCGATATACATTGCACTCGCAACCCCAGATTATTCAATGTACGCGGACGACCACAGGTCGCCCCTACACGCGGTCAACGCGACACTTACAAACCCGCAAAATCTGACAATCTGGCCCTCAAGCCGGAATATCTGCGTTGTCTGCGGTCATTGGCTATCATCCGCTCCATCACGGCGGGATTGCCCACGATAATCAGCAATGATTTCGCACGGGTCATCGCCGTGTACAGTACGCCGCGTGTCAACAGCCGTCCGGCGGCACCGGCTAATGCCAAGACTACCGCATCATACTCACTGCCTTGCGATTTATGCACCGTGATGGCAAACGCCGGTTCCAGCTCCGGCAATTGTTCAAACGAATAGGTGACGATTTTGTCCTCAAAGTCAACTTGGAGTGTTTCCATCGTCAAATCAACCTCGGTAATCATCCCTATGTCCCCGTTATACACGCCCCAGCCCGAGCCATCGGAGCCTTGCCACATTATATCATAATTATTCCTGATTTGCATCACTTTGTCACCAACTCTGAACAGAAATTCTCCGAACCGTTTTTCTTTTGTCAGTGCCGTGCGCGGATTGACCGCGTCTCGCAGCTTTTCGTTCAAGCTGCCGGTACCGGCCTGTCCGCGTCTGGTGGGAGTCAGCACTTGAATCTGCGCCGGTTCGAGTCCCATGTTTTTTGGCAATCGCTCTCCCACAAGTGCCGCGATTGTTTCCACTAATTCCTCGTCTGATGACCTTTTCAGAAAATACATGTCGGGATACTTCTGCGCAAAATCCGGCATAACGCCGGAATTTACATTGTGGGCGCAGTGGATGATCCCACTGTCACGGGCTTGTCTGAAAATTTCCGTCAGCTCCGTCTTCGGCACAACGCCGCTTCGCAAAACATCCGCAAACACGCCGCCCGGGCCGACCGGGGGAAGCTGATCGCAGTCTCCAACCATGATCAGCCTGCACTCTTGCGTTAACGCGCCAATTAACGCCCGCATCAGCGGGAGATCTACCATCGACATTTCGTCCACAATCACCGCGTCCGCTTTCAACGGATTTGATTCATCATGGGTGAACACCAGTAGTCCCGTCTCATCCATGCTTGTCCCAAGCATTCTGTGAATTGTCGCCGCCTCGCGATCGCATGTTTCTGACAATCGCTTTGCGGCGCGGCCGGTCGGGGCGCAAAGGGCTGTTTTCAGCCCCAACGCGTCGAACATCGCCAATATCCCGCGCACCGTTGTCGTCTTTCCAGTACCGGGGCCGCCGGTTAACGCCATCACACGGCTTTCAGCGGCGAGTTTCAGTGCCTGCCGCTGCATATCGGCATACCACAGGTCGGATTCCAGCTCAATTTGCGCAATCATCTCGTCTATTCCCGCCGGGGGATCGTGCGGTGCGGCCATCTCTGATATCCGCCGCGCCACATAGTCTTCCGCCTCGCGCATCTGGTGCAGATAGCAGCCGTCTTCGCCTGCGACAGGCTCAATGACAATGTCGCCCAGTTCGTGCAAATATTCCAATGCGGTGTCAATCGCCTCTCTGGATACGCCGATCATCTCGGCGGTTGCTTGCGTCAGCTTTTCGCGCGGGATAAATGTGTGCCCGTTTTGCAGATTGTGCGCCAATTCAAAAACCACCGCCGCCGCCACGCGGCCTGGGCAGTCACTTTCAAATCCGAGATCGAATGCCAGCGAATCTGTCAGAAAAAAATCCGCATGATACGGCGCCTGCACCAGTATATACGGATTCTCTCGCACAGCATCCAGCGCAGTATCCCCGTAATCCTGATACACACGCGTTGCGACCAGCGGCTTTATCCCGTATCGTGAGAGGAACTCCATAAACCGCCGCAAGTCGTGCCGCCGCCTGTAATCCGATGAAATTTTCATTGCACTTTTCAACGAAATGCCTTTCACGGTGGCGAGTTCTTCCGGCTCATTTTCAATCACATGCAGTGACATGACGCCGAATTTATCGACAATATCCCGCGCACGCTTCGGCCCCAGGCTGATAATCGCGCCGCCGGCGAGATATCGGTAAATCTCATCCGCCCCCTCCGGCTGGCGGAGTCGGAAAGATTCCGTCTTAAATTGCTCCCCATACTGCGGATGCACCGACCATGAGCCTTGTAGCAGCAGCCGCTCTCCTGTAGAAACGCCAGGCAAAGATCCCGCCGCTGTCACCACCCCGTCAGGGGTGTTCAGCCGCAGGACTGTATATCCGTTTTCTTGGTTAGAGAATAGGATCGATGCTATCTCACCCTCAACGGTTATGTACTCCACCCGTTTTCCTCCAATACGCGCGCAAACTCGCCTGGCCGACATAGCAGGATGCCGTCTTTCGCCAAAAGCTCCGCGAGCTTCCGCGACTGCACAGTCAATCCGCAGTCGGCGATCACAATCCTTGTGTTTATCTTGCCGCTTTCACGCAGCCACACCAGGCTCATCACCGTCTGCTCCAACTGTTCTGCGTTGCCGGACGCGGCAATCACTGTGAACAGCCCCGCTGTCTCCAACCCCGGCCTCCGCAGCATTCTGCGCACCGCGAAACATATCCCGGCCAGTGACCCCAGCAATAAAACAGCCAGTGCCGCTTCAACAAGCATACGAAATGTAATGTTCATAACCTCAAGCCTCCCCGCCGCATTATATGCACGGCGGGGACACATTGTTAGTTACAATTTTCCTGTTTCGCGCAGCCTTTCTATATGCCGCCTGAGCAGGAGATTAATATACTGCGAAAATGAGCGGTCGCTCTTTTCCGCCAACAGCTTTACCTGTTCAACAATATCCCCGTCAAGCGTGATGCTGACCTTTTCTTTCAGTGGTTTCATAATTATATCACCCCTGAAAAAGTAGCATTTTATGCGTAATTATATTGACAAATACTTCCAAGTAGTATAAAGTAGTAGCAATTATTGAATAGAGGTGTCAATTATGCCAAATTATGAAAAAATGTACACAGAAGCCTTCAATGCCTTGACAGATGCGGAACGTATGATCACCCAAGCCGCCAAAATAATCAAAACGGCGCAGCAACAGTGTGAAGAGATATTTTTAGCCGGGGATGACACGGAATAATCCCGTAAGGGCGACGTCCTCGACGCCCTGTTATTATGCGACAAAACACCCGGCTCTGCGGAGCCACCCTCTTTACTAAAGAGGGCAAGGACGGGGATTTTTAAGGCAACCCCGTCTCTCGTCTCCAGCCCTCTACGTCCCGAGGGTGCCGACGCAGTCGGCGGGTGTTTTGCAAAGCCACAACAACATCGTCAAAAAGTATCCATACGCATGGCCAAACGCACAAGTATGGCGGTAATCTCTGCCCTTGTCACCGTGCCGCGCGGGTCAAACGCGCCGTCGGCACGGCCTTGGATGATCCCCAGGGTGTACGCCCAGCTCACCGCATCGAACGCCCAAGCAGATATGCTGTCCGTGTCGGTGAATGTGATTTCCGCCAGTGCTATTTCTTCTGAAAACGCCCACCACCAGGCGTCGGTTATATAGTTGTAAAGCATCACCGCCAGCTGCTCCCGCGTGACCGGACTGTGCGGCGCGAAGTTGCCGCCGCCGGTTCCCTGGATAATCCCACGGCGGTACGCCCATTGTACCGCTTCAAAATACAGCCACCAATCCGGCGGGGCAACGTCATGGAATGCCGGCGTGTCGGCCATGCGTATACCGTCCAGCTCGGCCAGCGTCCTGACAAACGCGCCCCGGGTCATCACGTCACGCGGCGCAAACATGTCACCGTCTTGGAAAAGCCCCATAATTACGGCGGCATTTACATAGTCGTGGAACCAGTCATCGTGGGTCACGTCTGTAAAATTATGCACAACCGGGAACATTGACAGCGGAAACCCGTCATCCGTCCGCTGCGGCCAGAACCGGAAGTTGCCGGACTCTATAAACTCAAGCGTCAGCCCGATTTCCTGCCAGCCGATCACATCGTCCAGGCTTTCTATGTAGTTTAAGGTAACGTCCAGCAATATAAGCTGCGGATTGTTTGACACGTCCAAGCCGGTCAGCTTGTTGTTGCTCAGTTCAAGCCAGATCAAGTTCGGGTTATTCGACACATCCAGTGCCGCAATGTGCGTGCTTTCAATCACAACATCGACCAAAAACGGATTATTTGAAATATCCAATGCGGCGAGATTGCTTTCTTCAATCCAAATCTCTGCCAAGTTTGGGTTATTCGACAAATTTAAACTCGTCATGTTGGTTCTATAGAACCAACTTTCACGTAAATGGGGGCTGTTTGATAAGTCCACGTCGGCAAGCTCACTCTCATAGATTGAGAGATACCGCAACCCCGTAAAAAACTCAATCCCGGCAAGACTCGTGGCATCCCAGACGCGGAGTTCTGTGACATCCGCCACATCGGTATGATAAATCGGCCCTTCCTCTATGCCTGTCTCCCAACGGACGTCCGCCAGAAAAAACTCACACTCA
>WQVW01000059.1 GCA_009785655.1 Oscillospiraceae bacterium
GCAAGGTTGATGTAATTGCGCGTATCTTCCTCCGTGTTCGGGCCGAATGGCATGTAAATCACATTTTCCGTGCAGCTGGCGTAGCTGTGTACATCGGCGAAGTCGTCTTCGGCGAATTTGCGCAGAATCAGGCGAGGTGTTTCAAGCGTTTTCATCGATCCCACACCTCACCCTTGTCAAGCCCCCACATGTCGAACAGCTCGTTATAAAACTCCGGGCGCGGGAAGTCGTACACCATGTCCCGCTGATGGTGGGCGTAGCCGGCGCCTCGGTCATAGAATGAACGCAGTCCATCCAAAAGTTCGTCAATCCGCGCACCGGGGACGGAGAAAATAATCTCATCTTCATCCGCCATCGCGCGTTCGTATTCGCCGATGTCCGGCAGCGTTACACGGTACTCGCCGGTCAGAATCGGCGGAACACAGGCGTAGATGCATGAGTCAATGGCGTCCAGCTGAGTCTCCACAAGTCTGCCCATTTTCAACTTTGCCGCCCACACAAGGCTGCGCAGCTGCGCGTTGTTGCAATAGATCAGCAACAGATCCGGCGTGAACTCTGCCGTCTCCAACGGGGCGGAGACGATGCCTGTGTGCTCGCCGAACGGCAGGCGCGGGAATTTCGCAAAAAAGCCACGTGCCGCGTCCATGTCGGACATGCCAAGAAAGCGGCAGACGACATCAAACGAATCTGTACCCTCTATGCACTCCACATGACCCAGGCCGATAAGTGGATTCCAGCACCAGTGATCCAACTTGTCCATGTATACAGTCTTTTTATCCCGGCGAGCCATGGCAAACGCCTGACAAAGTGCCATGTGTTTTTTCAAGTCTCGCCTTGGGCATATCGCATGATCGGGGATTTCATCCTCGCTTTTGATAAGCTTTACCGCAATCGGCTCATGCCGCAGAATCAGCATCTCATGCAAAGCGCGGCTCATCTGGGGATTATTCATTGTATCACGTCTTTCGTTTATTCTTTATGCGTTTTGCAATCCGATAGCTGTAGTAACCTATCGGTACCACCACAGCAACGCTGACGAAGGAAATAATCATGATCGAAAACAGTGCGCCAGTGCCTTCCGGTGTGTTTTGGTTGCGTTGTAAAGTAGGCTCAAAGAACGGGGACGCAGAGGGGTCGTTATGCAAATTTCTTAAATTAAGCATGCCGTATCCCGATATATAGACCTCATCAGCCCACTCATCCACATGAAATATTCTTTGCAACCGATTGTGAACGATTGTATATCCTGAAGCGGTGAAGCGTTCCGCCGCTTCATCGACCCATTGCATCGTGATTATCTGAGTGATTTCGGGTCTATGCGTTCCGAAAATGCGGTCAGCCTCCAGACTGCCGGCATTGAGTACAAGACCGTTGGAAAAAGTGAATACAGTCCAGTCCCCCGGTTGACCGACGAAAAGTTCATTCAGGCGATTGTTGTCAATGTCATGGGTGAAATAGTATCTGCCGCCGGAAGTGACCAAAAATTCACGATAAACCCGAAAGAGCACCGCCGGCCACACTTGTGAATCATCTGCCTGTGCATCACCGCCAAGGCCGATGATGCCGCCAAAAATCAGCACCGCCGCAAGTAAAGTCGCTGTTATCCGTTTCCTCAATGTCTGGTTACCTAACTTTCTTTAAACTGTCAACCGCCGTTACATTGCCAATTCGGTTCTGCGAATCAAGTCTGCCTGCCCGGATGGGTGCAGCTCTATAAAATATGATGAGAATCCGGCGACGCGCACAACCAAGTCTTTGTGTTTTTCGGGGTTCTTCTGCGCGTCCCGCAGTGTGTCAGTGCTGATGACATTCAGCTGCAATTCCATGCCACCCAGCGCGAAGTATGTCTTCATCAACTCCGAAAGTTTCACCCAGCCGTCTTTGCCTGAAAGTGCTGACGGGTGGAATTTTAGATTCATCAGTGTGCCGTTGCCGAAATCCGATTGATCGATTGCCGCGACGGAGCGGATAACAGCGGTCGGTCCGTTTTTGTCGTATCCTTGCGGTGCGGCGATACCGTCGGCCAGCGGTTCGCCCGCACGGCGTCCATCCGGCGTTGCGCCGGTGACAGAGCCAAACGCCACGTTGGTCGTGACAGGATACAACCCGGCGCTGTAACGCCCCCGCGGGCCTGTCAGCTTGTCACTGGCGTCAGAATAGCTTTTGGCGGCGAACGTCACATACTCGTCACACTCGGGCAAGCCGTTGCCAAAGTGTGGTGCTTCATTGAGGATATACGTATGCAAATCCTCAAAACCTTCCCAATCATTCATGATTGCGTCATACATCTCACGCGTGGTGCAGATTTTTTTGTCGAAGCAACAGTGTTGTATCATATTCAAGCTGTCGGCCACATTGCCGATGCCGATGCCGGCACTGCCGGTGGAGTTATATTTTGCGCCGCCGTCCATAACATCCGCGCCGTTTTCCATACAGCCCGCCATCGTTGCAGAGACAAGCGGCTGCGGCAGAATTTTGCGGGCGACATACTCAAAGGAATTAATGTTCATGGCGTGCCACCGGACAAAGCATTCAATCTGCGCTTGATACGCTGCCTGCACTTCGTCTATGCTGTTCATGTTGTACAGATACCCGGTGGCGAGGCCGACCCTTGTGTTCGGCGTCCCTTCCGGGGCGGGGAGGAAGCCGTTGATCATCGGCCGTACGTTATATCCGTCGTTGATGGCAAGCAGCAATGCTTTTGCCATGTTCAGGAAGCTCTCCGTCCCAACGCCGCCGCAAGCCGGCCATTCCGTGCCGCATCCGGCAGGCTCAACACAGCCGATCAGGCAATAATCCCGCGCGTCTTCCAGTGATAATCCGCGGTTCATCAAAACCGGGATAATCAGCTCGTCGTTTTCAAACGACGGCACGCCGCCGGCGAGTTTTGTCGTTTCAATTGCCGCTTCCCACAGCTCCGGCGGGGTGTTTTTATGAATCCGCAACGCTTGCGGCGGGTCATGCAGCAGCAGCCGACCGGCGGCTTGCAGCATCATGAACGTCACGGCATTCGTCGCGTCATTGCCATTTTTATCGATGCCGCCCAGTGTCATCAGCTGGCCTGATGTGTATCCGGGGGCGGACATTGTCGCACCATAGCTCCACGGCTTATTCATCTCCGCGACTTTCAGATAAAACAGATCCATCAGCTCCTGGGCATATTCCGGCGTTATCCGCCCGGCGGCGACGTCCGCGTCATAGAAATCGCCCAGATATTGATCCACACGGCCGAAGCTCATCCCGTGCATATTTGCGTCTAAGCATAGCGCGGTTTGATACAGGAACAGGGCTTGGACGGCATCATGAAAATTTCTGGCTGGGTTTTCTATCGTCCAATGCAGGCACTCTGCCATCGCCAGAAGCTCTTCTTTCCGGACAGGATTCTTCTCAACAGCTGCTTTTTCCTCGGCGAGACTTGCGTAACGCTTCGCGTAGATGATCATCGCATCACTGACAATTGCCACAGCGCGGTAGAAGTTGTATTGATCTATGGTATCTCCGGGCAGTGCCGCGTCCAACAGTTCTTGAATCTTCGCCTCAGCCTCCGCCTTAATTGCCGCAAAGCCTTTCCTGATCGCGGTATCATACCCGGTGCAGAAATGTCCGACCGGGGCTTGCGCCTGATTCGATGGCCCGAACGTAGTCACGCCATTTCCGGCGATAGGCTTATATTCGTCCAAAACCTGTGCATCTGTCTTCGCGCTCATACACTCGCCCATCCAGAAATCCACCGTGGCAAGGATGTAATTTCTGTCATCCTCCGCGAGAATATACGGATCTATCTCCCGCGTGGAGATATAGCGGCTTTCCACTTCTTCTTTCAGCCATCTTACAGAATTTTCAGGATACAACGCGCACGCACGGTATTTCCCAGATTGCCCGCCGACAATCACCTCGCCGTCATCAATTCTGACCGGTATATGAGACAAAATGTTGTGCAGATTTTTCGCGCGCTTTAACGTACCGGTCATGTCCGGGTTGTGCATGTAAAACTCGGTAATCAGCCTGTACCGTGCCGTACAGATTTCCGGCTGTGCGTCACGGTATTTTTCGCGCATTTTCTGTACGCGTTCAGTGATCGGACTTAGTTTATACATTGTATTTTCCTCCTTTTTTGCGAACCGTTATCATTTTTATTCAATTTTACCACATCCCCGTTGGCACATCAACTCACTTTAAATAAATCCTATTGCAAAAAGCTTGAGAATAAAATAGAATATACTAACACACGGATATATTATGAGAATCAAAGGAGCATTTATATGACGGAGATAGATGCGGAGAAACAGAAAAATTCAAGGGCGTTGATGTGGACCATTCTGCTGATCGCCCTTGTGCAAATGGCGCAGCCGGCCATCACACCGGGGATTGATCAGATAGCGACTGATGTTTTCCCCGAATGGTCGTTGCAGACAATTCAGACAGTGATGTCACTGCCTAGTGTCATGTCAATTTTTGCCGGAGTAATCACGGCAATCTTAGTCGGTTTCGGCTTGGCGACGAAAAAGGCATTGGTGGTTTTCGGTCTCGCGCTGATGGTAGTGACTGGAATTGCCGCGTTTGTTTTGAACACACGATTCTGGCAGCTGATTGTGCTGAACTTAATACTGGGTGCCGGATTCGGTACGTTTATCCCACATGCGCAGAGCATCGTGTTCGACAGCTTTGATGAAAAAATGCGGCAGTTTATTTCAGGTGTGCAGTTCTCGTTCATCAATGGCGGCGGGATTATCATGAGTGTTGTCGGCGGATTCTTGGCCACCATTGTATGGTATGGCGGATACCTTGTGATGCTGATGGCGTTGCCTGTCCTGATTGTCGCGTGGATTGTCATCCCTAAAGGCGAGAGAATTAGGCCGCGCTCTTCCGGCAGCAAAGGTGCGAAATTGCCGAAAGATGTGTACTATCACGCGGTTTTAGTGTTTTTGTTTATCATGCTGCACAACGTAGGCCCTATTAATCTCTCCACGCATATCATCAATGGGAACATGGGAGACACCGCGACAACAGGGATTGCCACCGCGCTGATGATGATCGGCGGTGTTGTCAGTGGGATGCTTTTCCCCAAATTATCGACGGTCTTTCGGGATAACATTTTCCCGATTGCGTTCGTACTGCAATTTATCGCGTTTTCGATGCTTAATCTATTCTCATACTCGCTCTCAATGACGCTGGCGGCAATGTTTATTTCCGGCACGTCTACAAGCCTTTTTATACCCCGGTGCATTTTTAATGTATCGAACTTGACGGAACCGTCCAATTCGGCGACGGCCAGTACGCTTATATCCAGCGTTGCCGCAGGCAGCGGCGGATTTTTGTCGCCGGTGATTATCACAAACTTGACACTTGCTTTCGGCGGGGATTCCACCAGGTTCAGGTATCAGTTCACAGCCATTGTGTGCCTGATACTCGCGGGGCTTCTGCTTATGAACAATATACGCAGACAAAGGAAAACAGTGCCGGCATGAGAATGAGAAGAAAACCAAACCTGGACTCCCGTATCGAAAAATGCGCACACCTGTTGATCACAGTACCGCAAGATATGCGGGGCAGATGGTTAGAAACATTTCCGCATAACGAGTTGCACATTGAACTCGGCTGCGGTAAGGGCAGGTTCACAGCAGAAACTGCCCAGATGAATCCAGAGGCGCTGCTGCTGGCGTTGGAAAAACTGGACAACGTCATGGTGATTGCGTTAGAACGTGCCGATTCCGCTGGCATTGACAACGTGCGGTTTATACATGCGTTTGCAGACTATTTGCCGGAATATGTCGCGCCTGGTGAGGTGAATCGAATCTACATAAACTTCCCCGATCCATGGCCGTCGAATGGGCATGTAAAACGCAGACTCACGCACCGCCGATTTTTGGAGATGTATAAACAAGCACTCGTGCCGGGCGGGGAGATCCACTTTAAGACGGATAATCTGCCGCTGTTTGAATTTTCGCTCAACGAGTTTGAGCAGAGCGGACTTACGCGGATTGCGGTCACGCGGAATTTGCACGAGCATGGCCCAGTCGGCGTGATGACCGATTATGAGTTGAAATTTCACAATCAGGGGATGCCAATATGCCATGCAATATATAGAACACAGGGATAAAGGCGAGGTTGAAATTCAAGGTGTGCCGGACTTTGATCTTGTCAGGATATTTGAATGCGGCCAATGCTTCCGGTGGGATGCAGCGCCGAATGGGGATTACACCGGTGTCGCCATGGGTCGCGCGGCGAGGCTGCGCAAATCCGGAGAGAGCGTTTTCATATCTGGGACGCTGGCGGAGTTTGAATCTGTCTGGCGGGAATATTTTGACTTAGACCGCGATTATGCTGCGATTCGGGGAAGTCTTGGCGTGGATGATTTCATGCGGCAAGCCTGCGACTTCGGTGCTGGTATACGCATTTTGCGGCAGGATAAGTGGGAGGCACTGTGTTCGTTCATCATTTCGCAGTGCAACAATATTCCACGTATAAAGCAGATTGTGGGCAAATTCTGTGAACTTTATGGAGAACCGTTTGAGTTCGAGGGAGGCATACGCCATACGTTTCCATCGCCTGAGCGGATTGCAGGTCTCACGCTTGAAGACTTGGCTCCAATCAAATGCGGCTACCGCGCCGGATACATCATCGGTGCGGCGAAAGCTGTTGTGGATGGAACGCTTGACCTTGAAGCATTGTCACGGATATCCCCTGAAAACGCGCGTTCAGAATTGAAAAAGCTCTACGGCGTGGGCGATAAAGTCGCAGACTGCGCGGTGTTATTCGGACTGCATATGCTGGACGCGTTTCCGCAGGATGTATGGATAAAACGCGCGGTCGCTGAAATTTACGGCAAAGGTTTTGATCCAGGGATATTTTCCCCACACGCCGGAATTGCCCAGCAGTACATATTTTACTATACCAGGAGCATGGCGAGAGATGTGTAGATATTTTATGTTTTTGACAGGAGTGAATTTAAAACATGAGTCAAAAAGAGCTAGCGAAACAAGAGATGGCACGCTGGTTGTCGCATCCATCGGAATTAGGAAAAAAGCCTGCCAAAATCGAATGCACATGTGAATTTGACTATTTGGGCTTGAAATATTATATTTTCAAATTCAAAAAGGGATTGTTTGATTCTAAATGGATGTTGGGCGTGTGCGGTGGATATGAGGGAAATGAAACGGAACATTGCGGTCATATTTTCAGTGAGTTTAAAGACTATAACTCCTTAAACGAAAAAGAGGACGCTGTTAAAATTATCGAAATGATACGACAATACTGGATGCAGCGAGCCAAAGAGTTTGAGAATCAATAACTTGCGAATAAGCATTTGATTACTTCAAGTTTCAATCCCGCTCCCCCATTGCAAATTCAAGACTTTTCATAAGGTCAGCCTAGCCAAAACCAAGAAAAAATAGACCAGCTAGAAACATACTAGAAACAAAAAAACCGTATAGAATTTCTCAGTTTCAAAAGCAAGAGACACCTGCTCCACACAATTTTGTGTAGTGGGTGTTTTCTCTGCTTACAATTAAAACAGCAGACTTCACGCCACCCCAGCAGAGACGAGGGGCGGCGTTTAGCATATATCTCACATTAGTTTGGAGGGAGACACATTGCCACACTTCGGGCCAAGTTGACCCGAAGTGTAAAGAGAAAAAAGAATATCCCTTGCCGGGTCTGATTGAAAAATCAGGCTCTATTTTTTTACCCAAAATCGAAAGGAGATTCTATGACAAGACAAAAACAAATACCCCGCCTGCTGGCTATTGTTCTGGTGTTGGCTATGGTTCTATCCGCAGTCATCCCCGCCCTCGCCACTGGTGTCACATGGCAGACAGGCGAAGTTACTACAAACTTTGTTGGCCTGTACAACCCAACAGATACAGAGGGTCAGCCAATCGCTCCAACGGAGCAGATAACCGGGCCTGTTATGTCTGCCCCCAACATTCCCGACCATGCGTTTATTTCCTATGAAAAGGAAGTGACCCATGTGTATTCCCGCCAGCATCTACCATATATCCAAGGCTACCCGGACGGAAGCGTTGGGCCAGAGCGTGAGATGGTGCGCTCGGAAGCGGCGATGATACTACATCGGATGTTTTGGTGGGAACGAGATAGCGCAGACTTCACCAGAGATCAGCGTTTCCACAGAGATACATTTATTGATGTTTCAGTTGGAAACTGGTTTTATGAAGCTGTAGAAACCCTCTACAATCTAGGGGTTATTGAGCAATATGAAAGCGGCACATTCAGACCAAACGATCCGATCACTCGTGAAGAACTGGCGGTTATGACTGCCAGATTTGCAGACTTAGACCGCTCCATTGCGCCGCAAAGCGTGTTTTCAGACGTGGAGCATGGCTACTGGTCAACGCCATAAATCCATGCGGCGGCAGAAGCGGGCTGGGTAGTCGGCTATCCAGACGGCAC